>NZ_BAAARV010000039.1:0-69716 GCF_039532525.1 Dactylosporangium salmoneum | reverse complement strand
ACGGCGGCCTGGCGGCCTGCGGCACGGCGGCCTGGCGGCCTGCGGCACGGCGGCCTGGCGGCCCGGCCCCCTCGGGACCGGGCGGCGGGCCACGAAACCCTCGCGGTCCCGCCCCTCGATCGAGTTCCGCCCAGCCGATGCGACCGCTCCGCCCGGCCCGGGGTCAGCGAATGTCGGACGGCAGCAGCGACCAGCTCTCGAGGTCGACCCGCCCGCTGGCGAGCGAGCCGGCGTTGCGCAGGAGCCCCTCGTACGTGAACCCGGCCTTCTCGGCCACCCGCCGCGAGGCCACATTGCCGGGCGCGACCCGCAGCTCGATGCGCTGGAACCGGTGCTCCAACAGCAGCGACAGCGCCAGCACGTCGATCGCCTCGGGCGCCACCCCGTAGCCGCGGGCGTCCGCCGCCACTGCGCACGTCACCTCGGTCGACCGGGTCAGCCAGTCGGTGTTCTTTGTCCACAGGCACCCGACGAGCCGCTCGTCCTCGCGCCGCACGATGCCGTAATGGTCACCGGCCCCGCTGTCGCGCCGCTCGACGGCGAGCTCGGTGCACCACGCGTACCCGTCGAACTCGTCCACATCGTCCTGCGCCACCGGCAGCCACCGGCGCACGAGACGGTCGGCGAAGATCTCGGCCACCCGCTTGTCGTCGTCCGCGCACAGCGGCCGCACCGTCAGGCGCGGCGTCTCCACCATCAGCGAGGGAAACCGGCGCAGCGCCACCGACCAGGTCGACACTAGACCGCCTCGCTCGAACCACCGGCCGGCGGCGCCGAGCCGGCACCCTCCCCGGCCGACGAGGCCCCCGCAGCCGCGGCGGCGTCCCCGGCCCGCTGCCCCGGCGGCGTGGAGGCAGCCCGGGGCTCGGACAGATCGGACGATGACCCAGAAACGCGCGAAGAAGGCACGGATCCGGACACTACCGAACCCGACCCCTCAGAACCCGCCCCCGACACGGGTGAGACTGGAATGGACGCGGTTCCCACAGCCGGCCCGAAGGGTGACCCGCCGGTGACCGGCGCGCTCGACACGGGCACCCCCGACACCGACCCGGCGGCCCCGGACCCCGCGAACACCGGCCCGCTCGTCACCGGGGCGCTCGCCACCACGGACCCCGCCCCGCCGCCCGGAGCCGGCGCGCTCGACACGGGCGCGGTCGACACCGGCGAACTCGATCCGGCGCCGCCCGGCGACGGCAGGTTCGAGGACGGAGGCGCGGAGACCGGTGGCGCGGACACGGGCGCCTGCTCGGCGAGCCCGGCGGCCGGCATAGAAATCGGCAGGGAGGGCGCGGAGTACGAGTCCGCGGGGTAGGAATCCGCGGCGTACGAGTCGGCCGGGTATGAGTCGGCGGCCGCATACGAGTCGCCGGCGTAGGAGCCGGCCTCGGCCTCCGACGCCGCGAGCTCGGACTCCACGGCCGACATCGCCGTGACGCCGATGGGCGCGGCCGACACCGGGGCGGTGGCCCTGGGCATGGGGGCGGACGACACCGGCACCGCGGACGACGTCGCCGGATTGACGGCCCCGCCCGGGCGCTCGTCGCTCACCGGCGGAGTGGAGACGGGCTGGGCGGCGGACACTGACTGGCTCGTGGACTGCCCCGGCACGGACCCCGGCGCGATCGGTACGGACGTCGGCACAACCCCAGACGATGGCAGGCCGGCGGCGTCCGCGGGACCATTCGGGTCGGAAGGCACCCCAACGCTCGCCCCACCCGTCGCGCCAGGCGGCGTGGCACCGGCGGCCCCGCCGGTGTCGCCCGGCAGCACCGTCGTGGCCTGGTCAACTGCGTCGTCGTCCGAGCCGCCCTGACCGCTCTCGTGGCCCGCCCAGGGCCCGGCGATCACCAGGCCGGCCGCCGGCAACCCACCCCCGGACCGCGGGCGCTCGTCCCCCGAGTCGCTCACGTAGGACAGGTCCGAATCGCCGGAATCACCGACGGCGGAGGAGGCCTGACCCCCCGAGGCCACCGCGGCGGCGGCCGAAGGCGCCGAGCCGGACGACCCAGCAGCGGACGGCCCGGGAACGGACGCCTCCGCATCCGGCGTCCCGGCGGCCGGAACGCCACCGCCATCACCGGCTGCGGGGGCCTGCGAGTCCGTGGCACCCGACGCCGCAGAGCCAGCACCCGACGCCGCAGAGCCAGCACCCGACGCCGCGGAGCTGGCACCGGCCGACGCCGAGTCTGCCGTCCACGGCGTGGGCATGGCCGCGCCCAGCGCCGGTCCGAACGGCGACGACGCCCCCGGCGAGGTCGGCGCGTTGGCCGGCTTCCCTGCGTCCTCGACGGGCCGCGCGTAGGGCGAGGCCGGCACGGACGAGGTCCCCACCGCGCTCGCGGCCACCGGCGGCAGCGACAGGGTGGGCGAGGGCGTGCCGTCCGCCGCACCCGACGCGATCGACCCCGGCCCGCCCGGGCTGGCCAGGATCGAGCCGGGAATGGCGGCCCCCTGCACCCGCGGGGCCGGGGCGTCCGCCGCCGTGTAGTCGGCCGTGTAGCTGGGCGTGCCCGCGGCGGCCGCCACGCCGGTGACCGGCGCCGTCGGGAAGGTCATGATCGGCACGGAGGGCCGGCCGTAGGGGCTGGTGGAGGGGGTGCTCCACTGGCCGGGCGTCGGCGCCGCCGTGGCCCCCGCCGCCGCCACGAAGCGGGCGGCGATGGACGGTGTGCCGGCCCAGTGCAGCCCCAGGTAGGAGGCGTGCACCCCGCGCTGCACGAAGCCCTCGGCGGGGCCGCCGGCCCAGGTCCAGGCGGCCTGCAGGCCGGCCCGCGGCGTGATGCTGGTGCGGTGCATCTTGTGGCCGATGACCTGCGCGCCGACCGGCAGCAGGACGGAGGACGAGCGGGCGGTCGCCTCGCGATAGCCCAGCACCACGAGGTCGGTCTCGCGGGCCGAGGCGTCCACGACCCCGCACATGGGCCGGCCGTTGTAGTCGCGGCAGAGCCACACGAGGCCGGTGCCCTCCGCGGCGATCGGCTTGCCGGCGGCGGCGTGGGCGGCGACGGCGGAGCGGAGCCGGCCGTTGAAGGTGAGCTCCTCGGCGTACGACTCCGGAAGCGCCGCCCCGATGACCAGGCCGTCCACGTTGGGCGGGAGGGTCTCGTCGCGCAGCGGGTCGAACGGGACGACCTCGGCGCCGGCCGCGGCCAGCAGCTCGGCGGTCTCGGGGTAGGCGAAGGAGACGCCGATGATCGGCCGGCGGCCGATGCGCGTGGCGGCGAGCGTGGACATGCCCGGGTCGCCGGCCGCCGCGATCTCGGCCTCGGCGTCCCACGCGTCGGAGGTCAGCCGGGGCGCGGAGCGGGCCAGCGCCATGGTCCGGTCGATGTCGACGGCGGCGGCGATGACCTCGCCCAGGCGGCGCACGGCCCGCACGGCGTCGATGTTGTGGTGCACGACCGGGGCGACGCCGTGCTGGCGGGACGGCAGCGGCGCCCCCGACTCGCCGGCGTCGCTGAGGGCGTGGCGGCGCAGGGCGCCGAGGACCGGCACCCCGATGTCGTCGAGGGCCTCGCGCAGCAGCTGCTCGTGCCGGCTGGAAGCGACCCGGTTGAGGATCACGCCGCCGAGCCAGAGCAGCTCGTCGTAGGCGCGGAAGCCGTGCACGAGCGCGGCGACGGACTGCCCCATCGCGCCGACGTCGACGACCAGGATGACCGGTGCGCGCAGCAGGCCGGAGATCTGCGCGGTGGACTCGCTGTCGGTGCGCCCGGCCAGCCCGTCGAAGAGCCCCATGGTGCCCTCGACGACGGCGATGTCCAGCGAGGCGGCGCCGTGGGCGAACAACGGGCCCATCCGCTTGGCCCCGACCATGCGCGGGTCCAGGTTGCGCCCGGGCCGCCCGGCGGCCAGCCCCAGGTAGGCGGCGTCGACGTGGTCCGGCCCGATCTTGAAACCGGCGGCCCGATAGCCCCGGGCGGACAGCGCCGCGAGCAGTCCGACCGAGATGGCCGTCTTGCCGTGGCCCGACGACGGTGCGCTGATCACCAGCCGCGGGATCGTGCTCATGTGGTCCTCCGGCGCTCGGGCAGACGTGTGTCCCGGACGATACCGAACGGGCGCCACCCCGACTGCCCGGAAGAGGACGGGATACCGTGCAGGTTGTGTACCGGTTTCTCGCGACGCCCCGGTGGCTCGGCTACGCCGCGCTGACGGTGGCCGCGGCGACCGTCATGGTGCTGCTCGGCCTGTGGCAGCTCGACCGCTACCACCAGCGGGCGGAGATCAACGCCCGGATCGACGCCGGCACGTCGGCCACGCCCGTGGCGCTGACCGGCGTGGTCGGCGCGCCCTCCGGCGGCCCGGGGACGGTCGGGCCGGCGCCGGCGGAGCACGCCCAGTGGACCCGGGTGACGGTCACCGGCACCTACGACCCGGCCCACGAGATCCTGGTCCGCGGCCGGACCGTCGAGGGCGCGGTCGGCTTCGAGGTGCTGACCCCGCTGGTGCTCGGCGACGGCAAGGCGGTGCTGGTCGACCGGGGCTGGGTGCGCCCGGCCTCGTCCGGCGCGCTCACCGCGCCCCAGGTGCCCGCGGCCCCCAGCGGCAGCGTGACGGTGTCCGGCCGGCTGCAGCCGCCGGAGAGCCGGGGCGGGCGCCCGCAGGAGGTCGCCGGCCACGCGGAGATCCGCCGGATCACGCCCGCGGTGATCGCCCCGACGCTGCCCTACGCGCTCTTCGACGCCTACGTCAGCGCCGACGCGCCCACCGCCGGCCTGACCATGGTGCCCGCCGAGAAGCAGAACGCCCTGCAGAACGCCGGCTACGTCCTGCAGTGGTGGCTCTTCGCGGCGATGACCGTCTACGGCTTCGGCTACCTGGCCCGCCGCGAGGCGCGCGGCCCGCGCCCGGACAACCTCCTGGACGAGGAGCCCGACGAGGTGGACGCCGCTCACGGCGTGCCCCGGTGAATCGCGCGGACCGCGTCGATGGTGTCCGCCTCGTCCGGGCGCTTGTCCTCGCGGTACCGCAAAACCCGCGCGAACCGCAGCGCCACCCCACCCGGATAGCGCGGTGACGTCTGCACCCCGTCGAAGGCGATCTCCACCACCAGCTCCGGCCGCACCCGCACCACCCACTCGGACTCCTCGACGGCGAGGGCGCGCAGCCGCTCGGTCTGCCACCGCAGCATCTCGTCGGTCATCCCCTTGAACGTCTTGCCCAGCATCACGAACCCGCCGGTCGCGGGGTCCCGCGCGCCCAGGTGCAGGTTGGACAGCCATCCCCGGCGCCGCCCGTGCCCCCACTCGACGGCCAGGACCACCAGGTCGAGCGTGTGCCGCGGCTTGACCTTGACCCAGGCGGCGCCGCGCCGGCCCACGTCGTACGCCGCCCCGACCGACTTGATCACCAGCCCCTCGTGCCCGTCGGCGACGGCCCGCGCGAAGGCCGCCTCGGCCTCCTCCGCCGAGCCGACCATGGTGCGCCCGACCCGCAGCCGCTCCGGGACCACCCGCTCCAGCGCCGCCCACCGCTGCCCGGCCGGCTCGTCGAGCAGGTCGACCCCGTCGAGGTGCAGGATGTCGAAGAAGAAGGGGTGCAGGATCGACACCCCGTCGCGCCGGGCGGCGCGGCTGGAGGTCTCCTGGAAGGGAATGGCCCGGCCGCTGCCGGGGTCGACGCCGACCGCCTCGCCGTCGAGCACGACCGAGGTCACGTCCAGCGCGGCCACCGCGGCGACCACGCCCGGCACCCGCGCGGTCAGGTCGTCCAGGCTGCGGCTGAAGACCGAGATGGCGGAGCCGTCCCGGTGCACCTGGATGCGCACCCCGTCGATCTTGATGTCGGCCGCGGCCGGCACGCCCGTGCCCGAGAGCGCCTCGGTGGCGTTGGGCGCGCTCGAGGCGAGCATCGGGGCGAGCGGCCGGCCGACGGTGAGCCGATAGGCGTCCAGCGCCTCGGCCCCGCCCAGCAGCGCGTCGGCCGCGACCGCCTTGAGGTCGCCGGCCAGGAGCAGGGCCCGGCGCACCGCGGCGGAGGAGAGCCCGGCGGCCCGGGCGAGGGCGTCGGCGAGCAGGCCGGCCTGCGCACCCTGGCGCAGCTCGCCGCTGAGCAGCCCGACCAGCAGCCGGCGCTCGGCGTCGGTGGCCGCGCCGAACAGGGTGGCGACCTGCTCGCGGCGGGCGGCCTGGGAGCCCTTGCCGGACAGCTGTGACATCCGCTCGAAGGCAAGGTCGACGTCGGCGACGCTCAGCGAGGCCTCGGCGGCCGGGGCCGGCAGGTCGCGCAGGCTCGCGTAGCCCACCCCCGTCTGGCGCTGGCGCAGCTCGCCGGCCAGGTAACCGGCGCCGGCGGCGACGGTGCGCTGGTCGCCCGACTCGGCCAGCCCCCGCAGCGCGGCGGCCAACAGGTCGATCTTGGCATTGCGCGCCGAAGTCGCGGCCACCGCTCGGGAAACCCCTGCCAACTCCTCGAATCGCATACCCGGGATTCTCCCCCTGGGGTACGACAAAATCAGGGACACAAGATCCAGGAATCGGAAATAAGGTATAAGTCCGATAAGTCGTGGCGCGCCAGCGCCCGACTTATCGAAAAAGCCCTCAGACGTAGGCCCGCGTGTAGGCCTGGCGGATCGCGTCCAGCACCCACCCCATCCGGTGCACCGCCGTGTCCGGGTGCTCCCCGAACTCGTGGGCCACCAGCGCCGCACACCCGCGCGGCCCGTGCCGCCGCACGCTCAGCATGACCGCCCGGCGGACCCGCTCCGCGTCGAGGGCCTCCGACAACTGCACGTCCGACACGAAGAGCGCCTCGGCGCGGACGTGTTCGAGAAGCTGTGGCGTCATGTCTTGCTCCCTTCGCCTCAACCAAGGACACGCTCCCGGCAGTGCACCGCCGTGTCATTCGGGTTGCAGACGGGGTGGCATCGGCCGCGCGACTGTGACGGGGAACAACCTCGGCAGAACTGTGGCCCATCCGACTGGACGACCAATTCCGAGCACTGATGACGGAGAATGGCTATGTGATCACAGTCCGTGAGCAGAGGCCCTTCTGGGCGGCCTTTCTCGTGCTCGGGACGCTGACCGCCGCGGCATTCGTCGCGCTGCGCACGCTCGGCATGGGCGCGCACCTGGCCGGCGTCCTGTACGCCGGGCTGTCCACGGCCACCGCGCTCGCCGTGCCGGCCGCGGTGTGGCGCTACCGCCCGGACGGCCGCACCGGCTGGCTGCTGCTCGGCGCCGGCCAGCTCGTCCCGCCCGGCGAGGTCGCGTTCCCGGGCGCCGCCGACGCCCTCCACCTGGCGCAGTACCCCCTCGTCGCGGCCGCGCTGGTGAGCTTCGTGCGGCGCCGCACGCCCGGCCGGCACATCCCGTCGCTGCTGGACGCCGGCATCCTGGCCATCGCCGCCGGCCTGCTGTCCTGGGTGTACCTCACGCCGGCGGACCGGCTGGTGACCGTCGCGTACCCGGTCGGCGACCTGCTCGTGCTGGCCATCGGCCTGCGGATGCTGCTCGGCGGCGGCGCCCGCACGCCCAGCTGCCTCATGCTGCTGGGCAGCCTGGTCGCCATGCTCGCGGGCGACGCCGCGTTCACGATCCTGGGCGGCGCGGCGAACGGCTGGGACGGCTTCCTGTGGCTGCTGGCCTACGCACTGCTCGGCGGCTCGGCCCTGCACCCCTCCATGCGGCGCATCGACGACCCGGCGCCGGTGCGGGCGGTCCCCTCCACGCCCGCGCGCGTGGTGGCCCTGGCCGCCGCGTCGTTACTTGCCCCGGTGGTACTGCTGGTGCAGTACACACGCGGCACCACGCGCGACGTCCCGGTCATCGCCGTCGCGTGCGCCCTGCTGTTCCTGCTCGTCCTCGGGCGGATGGCCGGCCTGGTCGCCGAGCAGCACCGGCTGGCCGTGACCGACGTGCTGACCGGCCTGCACACCAGGCGGGCATTCGAGGAGCGCCTCCGCGCCGTGCGAAGGGGCCGTCCGCTCGGGCTGATCCTGGTGGACATCGACCACTTCAAGCGCGTGAACGACTCCTTCGGCCACCCGGCCGGGGACCGGGTACTGCGCGAGGTCGCGGACCGGCTGCGCGCGGCGGCCGGGCCCGGCGTGACCCTGGCCCGCTACGGCGGCGAGGAGTTCGCGCTGCTCGTCCCGGACGCCGACGCGGAGCGCACGGCGCAGGTCGCGGACCGGCTGCGCGCGGCCGTGGGCGGCGGGCCGATCGAGCTGGGCACGGGCGTACACCGCGCCGTTTCGGTCTCGGCCGGCACCGCAGTGCTCCCCGCCGACGCCGCGGACCCCGGCGAGCTCGTGCACCTGGCCGACCGGGCGCTCTACGCGGCCAAGCGGGCCGGCCGCGACCGGGTCGTGACGGCCGGCCAGTGCGCGAAGGTCACCCGCGTGCCGGCCGAGCCCGAAGACTGGCCCACCCCTCTACCGCGCCCACGCCGCACCGAACTCGAGGCCGCCTGACCCAGAAGGACGCCACACCCAGCTCAAGGCCGCCCGACCCAGGAAGACGCCACTCCGAACTCATCGCGCCCGCGCCGCGCCCAGCTCGAGGCGGCCGGACAGCAGCGGCTCGAGGGCGTCGGGCGGCACCGGACGGGAGAACAGATAGCCCTGGGCGTGCTCGCAGCCCAGCGCCCGCAGCGTCGCCGCCTGCTCCTCGGTCTCCACGCCCTCGGCCACGGTCTGCAGCGACAACCCGCCGGCCAGCTGCAGGATCGCCCGCATGAGCGTGGTGTCGACCGAGGTGGCGATGAAGGTACGGTCGATCTTCAGCACGTCGACCGGCAGGTGGACGAGGTAGGCCAGGGACGAGTACCCGGTGCCGAAGTCGTCGATGGCCACGCGCACGCCGTCCGCCCGCAGCACGTCGAGCCGGGCCGTGGACTCGGTGTCGGCGACCAGCGCGCTCTCGGTCACCTCCAGCACGAGCGCGGTGGGCGGCAGCCCGCCCGCGGCCAGCGCGGCCCGCACCCGCTCGACGAAGTCCGGCTCGCGCAGCTGGTGGGCGGCGACGTTCACGGTGACGCTGATGCCGGAGCGCTCGTGCCACTCCCGCGCCTGCGCGCACGCCTGGGCCAGCACCCACCAGCCCAGGGGGACGATCAGCCCGATGGCCTCGGCGACCGGCACGAACACGCCCGGTGGGATCGCCTCGCCGCCCGGCGGGTGCCAGCGCAGCAGGGCCTCGACCGCGGTGACCCGCCCGTCGCTCAGCCGCACGACCGGCTGGTAGTGCAGCTCGAACTCGCCCTCGCGCAGCGCCCGGCGAAGCCCCGCGGCCAGCTCCCGGTGCCGGTCGGCGGCGGTACGCAGGCCGGTTTCGAACCGCACGGTCCGGTCCTTGCCGCCGTCCTTGGCCGCCTCCAGGGCCAGGTCGGCGTCGCGCAGGATCTCCTCCGAGGTGCGCTGCCCGTCGGCCACGACCACGCCGGCGCTGCCGGTCAGGTGCACGGTCCGCCCGGCCAGGGGGAACGCGGCCCGCAGCGCGGCCAGCGCCCGCTCGGCCGCGTCGGACGGCGCCGGCCCGCGCCACACAGCCGCGAACTCGTCGTCGCCCGGCCGCGCGAGCACGTCGGCGTCCGGCAGGGCCGCCCGCAGCCGCTGCGCCACCTGCACCAGCAGCGCGTCCCCGGCCTGGTGCCCCAGCTCGTCGTTGATCTCCTTGAAGCCGTCGAGGTCGAGCAGCACCACGCTCAGCCCCGGCCCGATGTCGTGCAGCAGGGCGGTGAGCATGGCCCGGCTGGCCAGCCCGGTGACCGGGTCGCGGGTGGCCCGGTCGCGCAGGGCCTGCTCCAATCCGCGGCGGCGGGCCGAGGACCGCTCGAGCGAGCGCGTCAGGCGCCGGGCGCGGTGGCGGACGAGCAGGACGGCGACGCACGCCGCGGCCAGGGCCGTCGCGCCGGCCAGGAGGGACGAGAACTGCCTCGCCATCGACGGTACGGCGGCCAGAAACGCCGCCCCGGCCACCCACACGGCGGCGAACAGCGCCCCCTCGCGACCCGCCCCGGGCCGCCGCGGACGAGGGCTCGGCTTGCGACGCACATGTGCATGCTATCGGCCGAATATCCGATTTTTCCGACTTGCCAGATAACACGCGGCACGATCGCCCCGCCGGTCCACCCCGTTGACGCGACGTACAGCGTACGTCTAACGTGGATGACGTACACCGTACGTTCTATCCGCTCCGCCTCGGGAGGGCTTCAAGATGGCCGGAGAACGTCAACAGGAAGGCCTGCTCCACCGCCTGACACACCGCATCCCGGGCGTCCCGGGACACACCGACCACCCGCCCGGCCACCACGGCCGCGCGTTGCAGCACCGCTCACCGCGGCCGAAGAGCCCGAAGCCACGGCCGAAGAACCCGAACCACGGCGCCGCACGGCCGCCCCGGGTGCTCGTGGCCTGGCAGCGCCGGATCGCCGCCCTCTTCGGCCGACAGTTGCCGTGACGGCCACGGCCGGACCGCACGACGAGCCGGCGAGACCGCCCCGGAATCCCGCGTTCCAGGCCCGGGCAGCCCTGCACTGGCGCGGCCGCCTCGTGGAACTGGTCCTGCCCGCACTGCTGCCGCCGCGCCGAACAGAGCGAATCACCGAGCAGCGGTCACGATCCACACATGGCGGAATGTCCGAAAATATCGGATAAATCCGAAAGTCCATAAACGCCGAGAAGACGCGCATGGCGCCGCAGCCCGAGGGCCACGGCGCCATGCGCGCTGTTCAAGAGGTGGCGATCAGTTCCGCCATTCGAAGCCGGACTCCACGACGACCTTGTCCGCGGTGGCGGCGATCCGGTCGGCGAAGCGGTTGGCGTGGTGGCCGCAGAACGACAGCTCGCCGGCGTTGGTGAAGGTCGCCGTCAGCTTCGCCGCGGCGCCGCAACTGTCGCAACGCTCGCTCGCAAGCTCGGGGACGACGTGAACGGCCGGGCGCGAGATCAGCATCGGGGTCATTTCAGTCTCCTCGAAATGTCGAACCGGCGGGCTGCTGGTTGAAATGTGGCATTTCTGGGTCTTGCGCCTTACCGGACCAACATTACGTTCGCCGGATTTGAGCGCCTAGTTCGTAAGCGTTGGCGTTTGGTCACCGGTCGGTTGCCTGAACCGACCGTTCGTCTGATGCATCACGGGGGAAGACCACATACCCGACCGGCAACGTTTTGACACCAAGCGCCTGGCCAGGTCACCCGCCGCGGGGATGCGTGCGATCGGTCCACAGTGGACGAACCCGGACACCCCAACGGCAACTTTCGGCGAACCGGGGGTGTACCCCGGGCTGGCGAATCTTGTGGAGGTCCGGATGACGCAGCCGGATCGCAGCACCCGCTCCACAGGATTGCGCCAGCCACGGAAGGGCTTTGAATAGATGATTCGCCGCAACGCCCGCACCTTGATGCCGATCGCCGCGCTCGCCCTCGGTGCCGGACTCGGTACCGCCGTCTACTGCGGCCCCGCCGCCGCTGCGGAGACGACCGACGTCGTGCGCTCGGGCGCCGCGGACGACACCTACAGCTCCAGCTCCCGCCCGTCGTACAACTTCGGCTCCTCCAGCACCCTCGTCGCGGGCCGCCAGGGCGCGGACACGATGATCGGCTTCCTGAAGTTCACCGTGGCCGCACCGGGCGCCGGCGGCACCGTCAAGGGCGCCAAGGTCACGCTGACCCGGGCGTCGGGCAACCTGCCCGGCTCGATCGTGCTGCGCAAGGTGGCCGGCACCGCGTGGACCGAGAAGACGCTGAACGCCAAGAACGACCCGGCCCTCGGCGCCGCGATCGGCACCGCCAAGCCGGCCGCCACCGCCGCGACGGTCTCCTTCGACGTGAGCTCCGTGGTCAAGGGCCCCGGGACGTACAGCTTCGCCGTGACCTCGGCCGTGGCCAACACCCCGGCCCGGTTCCGCTCCTCCGAGGCGACCACCGGCCAGCCCGCGCTCGACGTCACGGTGACCCGCAAGGTCGTCACCCAGCCGACCGAGAGCGCCCCGGCGACGAGCCCGGCCACGCCTTCGCCCAGCCCGGCCACGCCTTCGCCCAGCCCGACCACGCCTTCGCAGAGCCCGACCACGCCGGCCACCACGAACCCCGGCGAGTGCGCGGTGGGCGCCAAGCTCGTCCCGACCTGCGGCGTGCTGTGGGGCGCGGCGGCCGGCGGCTTCTCCGACGTGCCGCGCGACGAGGCCCTGAAGACCTTCGAGGCGAAGACGGGCCGGACATCGACGATCTATCACACGTACCACAAGGGCGACGAACTGTTCCCCACCAAGGCCGAGATCGCCATGACCAACGACCCGGCACACCCGCGCACGCTGATGCTGAACTGGAAGGTCGGCTACGGCACCACGTGGGCCAACGTGGCCAAGGGCGACCAGGACGCGCGCATCGACCGGCTGGCCACCTACATCAAGGCCAACTTCGCCACCAAGCAGTTCTTCATGGTGCTGCACCACGAGCCGGAGAACGACGTCAACCCGAAGGACGGCTCGGGCCAGACGGCCAAGGACTTCGCCGCCATGTTCCGCCACACCGCGCTGCGCCTGAAGGCCGACGGGGTCACCAACGCCGTGTTCGTGGTCGCGTACATGAACTACGAGAAGTGGAACAGCGCGTCGTGGTGGTACGACATGTACCCGGGCGACGACGTCGTGGACTGGATCGGCGTGGACACCTACAACAACGCGCAGCCGGGCGGCTTCCACTACGGCGACTTCAACTACATGATGAACCGCACGAGCGCCGGCTTCCCGGGCTTCTACAACTGGGCCACGACCAAGCACCAGGGCAAGCCGGTCATGGTCGCCGAGTGGGGCGTGTACGACTCGTCCGCCACGGTCGTGGGCAAGAACAAGGCCGCCGTCTACGCCACCGTCCTGCCCCAGCTGGCCAAGATGCCCCAGATCAAGGGCCTGGTGTACTTCGAGACCGCGAAGGACCAGAGCGGTCACGACATCCGCATGGACGACACCCCGGAGGCGCTTGCCGCCTTCCAGCAGATCGCCGCCGACCCGCGTTTCAACGTCAAGCTCTGATTCCCGGTTCCCCCCGGTGAGTGAAGGCCGCCCGGACCACGCGTCCGGGCGGCCTTCGCCATTCCCGAAGCCGCCTCCGAAGCCGCCTCCGAAGCCGCCACTGAAGCCGCCACTGAAGCCGCCACTGAAGCCGCCTCCGAAGCCGCCACTGAAGCCGCCTCCGAAGCCGCCTCCGAAGCCGCCACTGAAGCCGCCTCCGAAGCCGCCACTGAAGCCGCCTCCGAAGCCGCCACTGAAGCCGCCTCTCAAGCCGCCCGGAAAACCTTTCTGCAACCGGCGGCAACAGCGGTCCCGAGCGTGGCCCAGGCACGGGACAACCGCCCTGCTACCTGCGGAGTCCCGCGGCAACCACCCGGGGCCCGCAATCTTGTCGCAGCAAGGAAATGCCACACCGAACCACGGCAAATCAAATGACGCAACGATATGCCGGCTCACCGTAAAGGGACGCAGACATAATGACGAAGAACACCGCCCGTCGCGCCATTACCGGAATCGTCTTCGGCGGCGCCGCCGCAGCCCTGACCGCGGTCTCCTTCGGCGCCTCCGCCTACGCCGCCCCGGCCGAGGGCACCGTGCAGGGCACCGACGCCGCCGGCGCGCTCAAGGACCAGTACATCGTGGTCATGAAGGACGGCTCGACGACGACCTCGGACACGCTCGCCGGCAAGGTCGGCGGCAAGGTCGAGGACCGGTTCGACAGCGCGCTGCGCGGTTTCTCCGGTCGCATGAGCGCCATCGCGGCCCGCCGCCTGGCCGCCGACCCCGACGTCGCCTACGTCGAGCAGGACCGCAAGGTCTCCATCGAGGCCACCGAGACCGGTGCCACCTGGGGCCTGGACCGCATCGACCAGCAGGCCCTGCCGCTCGACGGGTCCTACACGTACGGCCCGGCCAGCAACGTCACCGCGTACATCATCGACACCGGCATCCGCCTGACGCACAGCGAGTTCGCCGGCCGCGCCCGCTCCGGCTACGACTTCGTGGACAAGGACGCGGACGCGAGCGACTGCCAGGGCCACGGCACGCACGTCGCCGGCACCGTCGGCGGCAAGACCTACGGCGTGGCCAAGGACGTCAAGCTGGTGGCGGTCCGCGTGCTGGACTGCTCCGGCAACGGCTCCTACTCGCAGATCATCGCCGGCGTCGACTGGGTCACCAAGAACGCCGTCAAGCCCGCGGTGGCGAACATGAGCCTCGGCGGCTCGGCCGGCACCACCCTGGACAACGCGGTCAAGCGCTCCATCGCGGCCGGCATCACCTACGCGGTGGCCGGCGGCAACGACTCCGCCAACGCGTGCAGCAAGTCCCCGGCCCGCGTGCCGGAGGCGATCACCGTCGGCGCCACCGACAACACCGACGCCCGCGCGAGCTTCTCCAACTTCGGCAACTGCCTGGACATCTTCGCGCCGGGCGTAAACATCACGTCCAGCTCGAACAGCTCCAACACGGGCACCCAGCGGATGAGCGGCACCTCGATGGCCACCCCGCACGTGACCGGCGCCGCGGCGCTCTACCTCGGCTCGCACCCCGCCGCCACCCCGGCGGAGGTCCGCGACGCGCTGGTCAGCGGCGCGATCAGCGGCGCGGTGAAGGGCGCGGGCAGCGGCTCGCCGAACAAGCTGCTGTACACCGGCACGCTGACCGAGACGACCCCGGACACCCCCACGACGCCGACCACGCCCACGACGCCGACCACGCCGACCACGCCGACGACCCCGACCACGCCGGCCGCCTGCGCCCCCGCCGTGAGCACCGCCTCGGTCGCCATCCCGGACCCGGGCACCGCCTCCAGCAAGGTCGTCATCGCCAACTGCGCCGGCAACGGGGCCAAGAACGCCACGGTGAAGGTGTCGATCAAGCACGCCGACCGCGGTGACCTGCGCATCGACCTGATCGCCCCGGACGGCACCGACTACAAGCTCAAGAGCTCGACGTCGGGCGACGACAACGCCTTCACGACCGCCACCTACACGGTCGACCTGTCCGGCAAGGCCCGCAACGGCACCTGGACCCTGCAGGTCAAGGACGTGTTCAGGGGCGACGCCGGCAGGCTGACCGGCTGGACGCTCACCGTCTGACCCACCGCAACCACGAAGGCCCTCACCGCCCCCCGGTGAGGGCCTTCGTCGTGGCCGAGCAGAGATCTTTAATCCTGAAAATCCCCCACAATTAGGGCGTATCAGCCGTACCGTCAGGGACAAATCATGGTCACGATGGCAAGGGGGACCACCATGAGCACCGCCAGAGAGTCGATCGAGGTGGCCGTACCGGTGGCGGTCGCCTACGAGCAGCTCGCCCACTTCGAGAACTACCCCCAGTTCATGTCCGGCGTCATGAGCATGGCCCCGATCGACGCCTCGACCGCGCACATGGTGCTCGACATCGAGGGGACCCGGGCCGAGTTCGACGCGCGGATCACCGAGGCCCGCCCCGGCGAGTTCCTGTGCTGGGAGGCGATGGACGGGCCGCAGGTGATCGAGGCGCTGCGGCTGGAGCCGATGGCCGACGACATGACCCGGATCATCGCGGAGCTGCAGATCGACGCCCGCGAGCTCATGCCGGCCGAGGAGCACGCGGCGGAGGTGCTCAACCGGCGACTCAAGGCCGACCTGAAGGGCTTCAAGCGGTTCTGCGAGGAGACCGCCAAGGCCGCGAAGGCGTCCACGACGGCCGAGACCAAGGAGATCAAGAGCTCGCCGCGGCCCAGCCCGGCCACCGTCGCGCGGGGCATCGCGCGGGGCATCGCCTCGGCCTCGGGGCTCACCCACCACGCCACCAACGAGCGCCCGGTCCAGTCCGCCTCCACCGGAGGCAACCTGGGCCCGATGCAGCACGCCGGCGACCGGGGCACCCGGGTCCGCCAGCAGCACGACATCTAGGCCAGCGGGCCCAGAGGGCGCCGGCCCATCGGTCGGCGCCCTTTTGCTATCCCCCGGCAATCTTCCTAAAAGCCGCATATCCTGAAGATCTAGGGTGAGAGGAGCGAGCGGAGCGATGACCGCGATCCTGGTCGCCGACGACGACATGGACATCAGGGACCTCGTAGCCTTCAAGCTGGAGCAGGCGGGGTACGACGTGGTGGCCGTCGACAACGGCCTCGCCGCACTCACCGCGGCCACCGAAAACCCGCCCGACCTGGTGGTCCTCGACGTCATGATGCCCGGCATGTCCGGCATCGACGTGTGCCGCCAGCTGCGCCAGGAGCAGTCCACCAAGGGGCTGCCGATCATCCTGCTCACCGCCCGCGCCCAGGAGGGCGACGTCGAGGTCGGCTTCGGCGCCGGCGCCGACGACTACATCGTCAAACCCTTCAGCCCGCGGGAGTTGGTGAGCCGGGTCGAGGCGGTCCTGGCCCGCATGCGCACGTGACGCTCGCCGGCGCCGCTCTGGTGGCGCTGTTCGTCATGCTCGTCGCCGCGCTCGTCCTGGGCGGCCTCATCATCGGGGGCCGCACGGTGCGCCGCGCCCGCGAGGCCAAGCGGGCCAGGCTGGCCCGGCCCGCCCGGCAGCTCCTGCTGGCCATCGCGGCCGGCGACGACGACCCCGCCCAGGTCGAGGAGCTCGTGCGGCTGCCCGAGGAGGTCTGGCTCGCGGTGGAGCCCAACGCCATCGCGCTGCTGGGCAAGGTCCGCGGCGAGGCACACGCCCTGCTCGTCGACGTCTTCGAGCGCCGCGGCGCCGCCTGGCGGGCCCGCAGCCAGCTCAGGCGGCGCGACCCGGTGGCCCGCGCGATGGCCGCCGAGGTGCTGGGCAACCTCGGCCGCAAGGACGCGCTGCTGCCCCTGTGCGACCTGCTCGCCGACCCCGACGCGGACGTGCGCGTGGTCGCCGCCCGCTCGCTCGGCCGCATCGGCGACGCCGGCGCGACCCAGCCGCTGCTGGCCACGCTGCCCAGCCGCCGGCCGGTCCCGGCCCACGTGGTGGCGACCGCGCTGACCCGGCTCGGCACCAAGGCCCAGGGCGCGCTGACCGCCTCGCTGGACGACCCGCGGGCGCCGGTGCGGGCCACGGCGGCCGAGGTGCTCGGCCTCATCGGCGCGGTCGGCGCGACGGTGCGGGTGGAGAGCGCCCTGCGCGCCGATCCTTCCCTCGAGGTGCGGATCAGCGCGGCGCGTTCCCTCGGCCGGCTGGGCACCCGCACGGCGATGGCGCCCCTGCTCGACGCTTTGGACGAGGACAAGCCGGCGGTACTGCGAGCAGAGGCCGCCAAGGCGCTGGGCGAGCTGGGCGCGGTGAGCGCCGCGCCGGTTCTCACCGAGCTGCTGGCCGACCCGGACTACGCCGTCGCCCACAACGCCGCGCGGTCCCTGCTCCGGCTGGGAAGCGCCGGCCGGGCCGCGCTGGTGGCCGCCGAGCACCGCGCGCACGTGCGCCCCCGGCACAGCGCCGAGCCCGACGAGGGGCCCGACCCGGACGTGCTGCTGGGCGCGGCGCACGCCCGCGAGGCGCTGGCCGCCGCCGAGCTGGACGACCACCGCAAGCAGACGGTGCCATGATCGCCGACTGGGTGCGCGACGTGCTGCACGCGACGGACATCTTCATCCTCACGTACTTCCTCGTCATCAACAGCAGCTATCTGGTGCTCATCGTGCTGGCCGGCGCCGAGTTCGTGCACCATCTGCGCCGGGTCCCCTTCGCCGGGCACGAGGAGACGTACCGCAGCCCGCTCACCGAGCCCATCTCGGTGCTCGTCCCCGCGCACAACGAGTCGGCCGGCATCGTGCAGTCGGTGCAGGCGATGCTGGCCCTGCGGTACCCCGTCTTCGAGGTCATCGTCATCGACGACGGCTCCAGCGACGACACGTTCGCGCGGCTCGAGGAGGAGTTCGGCCTGGTCGAGGTGCCGCGCGTGGTCCCCGACGCGACCCCGACCCGGGGCGGCATCATCTCCATCCACGTGCCAAGGGACCGCCCCGACCCGCTCGTCGTGGTGCGCAAGGAGAACGGCGGCAAGACCGACGCGCTCAACACGGGCATCAACGTGGCCCAGTACCCGCTGGTGTGCATGGTCGACGCGGACTCGATCCTCGACCCGCAGGCCCTGCTGTCGGTGGCCAAGCCGTTCTCGGACGACCCGGTGCGCACCGTCGCCTCCGGCGGGGTCATCCGCGTCGCCAACGGCTGCACCGTCGTGGCCGGGCGCATCGTGGACGTACGGATGCCGAAAAAATGGCTCCCCCGGGTGCAGGTCGTGGAATATCTGCGGGCCTTCCTGCTCGGGCGGACCGGCTGGTCGCGGGTGGGCGGCCTGCTCATCATCTCCGGCGCGTTCGGCATCTTCCGCAAGCAGCTGCTCATCGAGGTGGGCGGCCTGGCACACGACTGCATCGGCGAAGACGCCGAGCTCGTGGTGCGGCTGCACAAGCACCTGCGCCGGCAGAAGCGCGACTACCGCATCGTGTTCGTGGCCGAGCCGGTCTCGTGGAGCGAGGCCCCGAGCACACTGAAGGTGCTGGGCAAGCAGCGCCGCCGCTGGCACCGCGGGATCACCGAGATCCTCAGCAAGCACCGCTCGATGATCCTCAATCCGCGGTACGGTCGCATCGGCATGGTCGCGATGCCCTACTACGTGCTGTTCGAGCTGCTGGCCCCGGTCATCGAGCTGGCCGGCGTGATCCTCGTGCCGCTCGGCCTCTACGTCGGCGCCGTCGACGCCAAGTTCGCCGTGGTCTTCATCTCGGTCGCCTACGGCTACGCGCTGCTGCTCAACCTCATCGCGCTCACCGTCGAGGAGTACTCGTTCCACCGCTACCACCGGTGGACGGACCTGGTCGCCTCGGTGCTCGCCTCGATCGCGGAGAATGTGGGCTACCGGCAGCTGACCGCGCTGTGGCGGACCATGGGCATGTGGTCGGCCATCCGCGGCGGCAAGCACGTGTGGGGCGACATGACGCGGACCGGCTTCCAGACCGTACAGACGCAGCCCTTCGAAAAGGCTTCTGAGGCGCCGGCGGAACCGGCTACAGCCAGAGAGGGCGCTCGCGCGGAATCCGGATCGTGAACGTGGTGCCGTGCCCGAGCAGGCTGTCCACGGAGATCTCCCCGCCGTGCCCCTCGACGATCGTCTTGGTGATCGCCAGGCCCAGCCCGGCCCCCTGCACCGCCTCGCGGACCGCGAAGGTGCCCCGCCAGAAGCGGGTGAACAGCTTCTTCTGCTCGTCGGGGTCGATGCCGACGCCGTTGTCGCGGACCTTGATCTCCACGTGCTCGCCGTCGACCCGCGCGATGAGCTCGACCACCCCGCCGTCCGGGGTGAAGTTGACGCCGTTGATGAGCAGGTTGCACAGCGCCCGCTGCAGCTGGTCGGGGTCGGCCTCAACCCGCCCGAGCTGGTCCTCCCCCGTCAGCACCAGCCGGTGCCCGCGCCGCTTGGCCCGCGGCTCGACGGCGGCGTGCGCGACCACGAGCACCTCGTGCAGCTCGGTCGGGCGCAGCTCCAGGTCGAAGACACCGGCCTCCACCTTGGAGATGGTGAGCATGTCCTCGATCAGGGCGCGCAGCCGATCAGAGTTGCGCCCGATGACGCCGAGCATGCGGCTCTGGGCCGGGGTGAGCGGGCCGGCGTCGCCGGAGGTGAGCACCTCCAGGTGGCCGATGACGTTGGTCAGCGGCGTACGGAACTCGTGCGACACCGTCGCCACGAAGTCGCTCTTGGCCAGGTCCAGCTCGCGCAGCCGGGACACCGCCTCGCGCTCGTGCTCGTAGGCGTGGCGCAGCGCGTCCTCGGTCCGCTTGCGGTCGGTGATGTCGTGCACGAAGGCGTTGAACGTCCAGCCCATCATCGGGTCCTGCACGGCCCACACGGCGAGCTCGATCGGGAACTCGTAGCCGTTGGCGTGCCAGGCGGTGATCTCGAAGCGGTTGTCGAGGACCCGCCGCTCCCCCGTCGTCAGGAAGCGGCCCACGCCGAGATGGTGGGCGTCGCGGTACTGCGGGGGAATGATCGTGTCGGCCAGCCGGCGCCCGATGGCCTCCTCCTTGGACAGCCCGAACACCTTCTCCGCAGCCGCGTTCCAGGCGGTGATCATCCCGCCCTCGTCCATGGCCACGAACGCCTCGACGCAGCTGTCGAGCACCCGCTGCAGCCGCTGCGAGCCGAAGAGCAGCGCCTGCCGCGCGGCCATCCGGTCGGCGACCCGGCCGAGCTGGATGCCCACGTCGGACATGATCTCCAGCAGCCCCGGATCGGGCTCGGCCGGCTCGCGGGTGAAGAACTCGAGCACCGCGGCGACCACCCCGCGCGCGGTGATGGGAAAGGCGATCGCGGCGCCGACGCCCGCGATGTCGGGCCGCACGAACGCCGCCTCCTCGGCCACGTCGGCGATCCACTGCGGACGGCCGGTCTTGGCGGCCCGGCCGACGATCCCGCCGCCGAGGGGGAAGTGCACGTCCTCGCTGGCCTTGCGCAGCTCGGCGAACTCCCCCGGCACCTCCTCGTGCCACACGTCGGTGGAGACGAAGACCCGGCGGTCGCGCTCGTCGGGCAGGCACAGGTGGCCCACCGGCCAGCCGGTCGCCTTGCACACCGCATTGATCACCGGCAGGCCGGCGTCCCGGATGTCGTCGGCTTCGTTCGCGATCCGCGTCGCCTCCTGCAGCAGGGAGACGAGGACGAGTTCGCGATCCTTCGGCACACCTTGATCCTAAAGGTCTGGCCCGCCACGATTCGCCGGTTTCTGGCGAACCACGACGGGCCAGGAAGGCCTTGTCCTCAGGCGGCTACGGACTCCTCCTCGAGCGCCGTGGCGATCTCCCGGACGTACCGGTAGTGGCCGACCTCGCCGGAGCGCACCGCGTCGCTCGCCGCGGCCAGGCGCACGCCCTGCTCGGCGCACGCCAGGGCCAGGCGCAGCCCCGGCAGCCGGTGCCGCTCGCTGATCTCGACCACGGTGCCGTTGGCCCGGCAGGCCTCGACCAGCTCGGCGACGGCGCTGTCCGGCACCGCCTGCTCCTCGATGCCCGCGCGGATCAGGAAGTCCAGCGGCCGGGCGAGGCGGGTCGGCGCGTAGCGGGACACCCGCTCGACGGCCAGCCCGGTCACGGTGACCACCTGGTCGATGACGTCGAGGGCGCGCATCGCGCCGGCGTCGATCTGGGCCCGCACGGCGTCGGGGGTGAGCAGCCCCGCGGGCAGCGGCAGCCGGTTGAGCCCGACCGAGATCACCTCGAGGCCGCCGAGGTCGGCCGGGAAGGCGAGCCAGCCGTCGATGCCGATCGCCTCCACCTCGACCCCGCGGCGCAGGACGACGTCGGTGCGCTGCTGCGCCCGCTGGATCGAGGAGAGGTACGGCGGAAGCCAGCTCGTGTCCGGTCCGACCCGGTCGGCGAAGGTGAGCTCCGCGAGTCCGGCCTGCTCGGCGGCGGCGACGAGCACACTGACGCTGTCACGACCGGACGAGAACGCGGTGTGGACGTGACCGTCGGCGGAAAGGTCGATCATCAGGCTCTCATTTCGTGGGCGGGGTGGGCGGGACGCCTATCAGATTGGGCAGGCTGGGTCGCGGTGGCCGTTCCCGGCCGGGTGCGGCTCGGTTCAGCGTTGGCCATACGTGCCACTTGCCCGAAATGCCGAGTGCTGACGCACCACGACATTTCGGGCTTATGCCCTGCCGGGGTATAAATCCGATAAGTCGTGGTGCGCCAGCGCCCGACGTATCGGTCCAGCGGCCCACGCCCCATTTGTCGCGCCGGCTACTCCGCGCGATCCATGACCGGGCGGCGGTAGCGGTACCCGAACCCGCGCACCGACTCGATGGGCGAGGCGTCGGGATCGGTCCAGCCGAGCTTGCGCCGCAGCCGCAGCACCGCGAACTTCACCCGCTCCGGCCCGATCCCGGTCGGGTCGTCCCACGCCTGGGCCAGCAGCTGGTTGGGCGAGAGCACCGCGCCCGCGTGCCGGACCAGGACGTTGAGGAGCCGGAACTCGGTCGGCGTCAGCCGCACCTCGTCGCCAGCCACGAACGTGCGGCGGGCCGCCGGGTCGATGCGCAGGACGCCGTCGTCGTACACCTCGTCGGCCCATGACGCCGGGCCCGCGCTGCGGCGCAGCAGGGCCTCCACCCGGGCCACCAGCTCGGCGTTGGTGAAGGGCTTGGTGAGGTAGTCGTCGGCGCCGCCGCGCAGGCCGCGGACCTTGTCCGACTCCTGGCCGTGCGCGGTGAGCAGGAGCACCGGCACGTCGCTGACGTCGCGCAGGCGCTCCAGGACCTGCCAGCCGTCCATGCCGGGCAGGCCGATGTCGAGGATCACCAGCTCCGGGCGCTCCGTGTAGGCGTCGCGCAGGCCGGTGCGGCCGTCCTTGGCGTGCGCGACCTGATGTCCGGCGCGCGTGAGGAGCAGGCGCAGCGCCATGGCGATATCCGGATCGTCCTCGACGACGAGAAGTCGGCTCACGATCATCCCCCATTTCGTGCCGGTCGCGTGGGCAACGACAGCGTGACCGTCGTGCCGACCCCTTCAGTGCTGGCGACGCTGATGCTGCCGCCGTGTAACTCGACGATGGCCCGGCTGACGACCAGCCCGAGTCCGGTGCCGGGCATGACCTGCCGCCCGACGGCCGCGGTCACGTTGGAACCGCGGAAGAACGCGCTGAACAGCCGCGGCAGGTCGGCGGCGGGAATCCCGACGCCGGAGTCCGCCACGGACACGCTCCAACCCTCGCCGTCGGCGCGGTCGTCGAGGCCCGGCCAGGCCTTGACGGTCACCCGGCCGCCGCTGGGCGTGAACTTCACGGCGTTGCTGACGAGGTTGTCCACCACCTGGTGCACCCGGGTGTCGTCGCAGACGAGGTCCGGGCCCTCCGCGCAGTCCAGGAGCAGCTCGATGCCGGCCGCCCGGGCCGCGGGCGTACGCTCGGCCACCGCGACGCCGAGCAGCTCCGGCAGCCGGGTCGGGATCGGCTTGAGCTGCAGCGTGCGGGCCTCCAGGCGGGACAGCAGCAGCAGGTCCTCGATGAGGCGCAGCAGGCGGTTCGCGTTGCGGTCGATGACGGAGAGGTACGTCCGCTGGTCCTCGGAAAGGTCCCCGCTCGTGCTGTCGCCGAGCAGGTGCGAGAACGCCACCACGGAGGAGAGCGGGCCGCGCAGCTCGTGGGAGACGCTGGCGACGAACTCGTTGTTCATCGCGCTCGCCTCGACCAGGGCCTGGTTGCGCTCCTCGAGGCCGCGGCTGCGCTCCTCCAGCCCGCGGCGCACCGCGACCCGGGCGGTGACGTCGCGCAGGTGGATGAGCGTGCCGCCGTCGGCCCGCCCGGCGCCCGGGCCGGTCACCGGCACCAGGTCCAGCTCGAGCACCCGGCCGTCCTCGAAGCCCAGCTCCTCGCCGACGACGGCCCGCCGGGCGCGGAAGCCGGACCGCAGGCGATCCACGCGGTACGCCTCCGCCCCCAGCCGCGCGATGGTGCGCTGGATGACCTCGGACCAGTTCAGCGGCTCGGGGTCGGGGTCGTGCTCCGGGCTGACGTCGAGCACGCCGGTGTCCAGCAGCCGGTGCGCGGCCCGGTTGGCCAGGCACACGCGCCCCTCCTCGTCGAGCATGAGCAGCCCGTCGTCCATCGTCTCCACGACCCGGGCGAGGCGCTGCTGCTCGATCCGCGCGGTCCGCTCGGCCTCTCGCTGGGCGGTCACGTCGTAGCCGAAGAAGACGACCGCGCCCACCTCGGGGTCGTCGACGAAGGTGCGCGCGCCGACCTCGATGGTTCTCCAGCGCCCGTTGATCGTGCAGACCCGCAGATCCTGGGCGGCGTCGGGGTGGCGGCCGGCGCAACAGGCCAGGAACAGGCCGACCGCCGCCGGCCGGTCGTCGGGGTGCACGATGTCGAGCAGGCGGAAGTCGGGCGGGCGGTGCCGGTCGTAGCCGAGCACGGTGGTGAACGCGTCGGAGACGGCGCTCCACCCGCGGCCGGGCTCGACCACGAGGATCATCGCGCGGGCGCCGGTGGTGATCGCCCAGGCCAGCCGCGAGCCGTGCACGGCCGGCGGAGGCACGGCCCGGCACGGCTGGGCCATCGCGCGGTCGGCGGCCGCGGCGATCTCGGCGGCCGCGGTGAGCAGCTCCGCCCGGGCGGGGGCGGCGCTGAACTCGACCCTCAGCTCCTGGCCCCACTGCGCGGGCCCGACCGGCAGCCGCTCGACGAGGTCCAGGACGCCGACGACCGGGTCGAGCGCGGGGACGATGGCGGCGGCGCGCACGCCGGAGAACCCGCGGAACTCGGCCACGAGCCGCTGCGCGTCCACCACCGTGGCCGCCCTCGCCGCACGCACCACCAGGTCGACCACGGCCCCTTCGATAAGGCCGGTGTCGACCAGACGGTCGGTCTCTCCACGCAAAGCACTCCTCGCCGACAGCGCATGCGACATCCGTCGCTTACTGTCGGTGCTCACATACTCTACGCAATGTAATGACATGTCCTGTAACGTTTCCGGAGGACCGAGCAGGTGCTCATGAGTGACGAAGCGGCCGACGCGGACATCGGGGTCAACGCCGCCGGCGACATCAGCGAGTGGCCGGCCCGGGCAGCGGAACTGTTCGGGTACGAACGATCCCGGGCGCTCGGGGCCTCCTTCGCCGGGCTGTTGCTCCCGCCGCGCCTGCAGGGCACCGCGCTGCCGTGCGGGATCGAGCTGGACGTGCCGATCGTGCACCGCGACGGCCACGAGCTGCACGCGGCGCTGCTGCTGAAGGACGGCGCGATCGCGTTCCGCCCGCTCCCCCACCGCTGCCCGCCCGACGCCGAGCTCTACCTGCGCGCCACCGCCGACCCCGACCTGCCCGAGCGCCACCGGCTGCTGACCGAGCTGTCCCAGCTGCGCACCGAGTTCATCCGGGTCGCCTCGCACGAGCTGCGCACCCCGCTGACGTCGATCGTCACGTTCGCCACCATGCTCGAGTCCGGCGACGACGCGATCGCGATGAGCCCGCAGGACCGCCGGGCCGCGCTCTCGGTGATCCGGCGCAACGCCGAGCACATGCAGGTGCTGGTGGCCGACCTGCTGCTGCTGACCCGCCTGGAGACGGCCGAGGCGCCGCTGGACCTCGCCCCGCTGCACCTCTCGGAGCTGCTGGATTTCCCGGGGGTACCGCTCCAGCTCGGCCCGGGCCCGCAACCGCTGGGCGACCGGCATCTGCTTCGCGAGCTCTTCCACACCGCGGTGGAGATCGGCCGGATCGTCGGCCCGCCGCGGATCGAGGCGGCGTACGGCAACGGCCGCTGGACCGTGGTCGTGTCCGTCGCCACCGAGGGCGGGCTCACCGCCGAGCGCCTGCTGTCGATGCGCATCCCGCATCCGGAGAAGGCGGAGGAGTACCGGACCGGCGCCCTTGCCCTGATGCTCGGGCGCGAGATCGCCGCGCGGCACGGCGGCACGATGCTGACGTCCGTCGACCGCCCGGGCGTCACCGTGCGGGTCAGTTTCCCGGGCGTTGCAACCTAGCCGCCCTATGGTCGGGCGCATGAGCACGTCCTCGTTCATCAGGCCCCGGTCGTTCCCAGTCCCGGACGACGAGCAGGAGCGCCTGGAGTCGCTGGCCGGCTACGGCATCGTCGGCGGCCCTCCGCTGCCCGACCTCCCGTCGGTGGTGGAGCTCGCGGCGTTGCCAGCGCATCGTCGAGGCACACGACGCCACGCTGGTCATCGACGAGACGCCGGGCGGCGGCACCACGATGCGCATCACCATCCCGAAGCCCGCGGACCAAGTCAGCCTGGCCCTGGTCCGCTGACTTGACACTTGACGTCCGAAGCTAATGGCATTAGCTTTTGAGCTATGACACAGAGCTTCGTGAACGAGAACGGCACCATCGCCTACGACGACACCCTCGGCGCCGGTCCCCTGGTGCTCTGCCTGCCCGGGCTGGGCGTCAACCGGCACACCTACGACCCGTTCGTCCCCGAGCTGGTCGCCGCCGGCTACCGGGTCGTCACCATGGACCTGCGCGGCCAGGGCGAGAGCGACGCGGTCTGGGCCGACTACTCCCCCGAGGCCATCGGCCGCGATGCGATCGCGCTGCTGCGTCACCTCGGCGCCGGCCCCGCGGTGCTGTTCACCAACTCCTACACCGGCGCGAGCGCCGTCTGGGCCGCCGCCGAGGCGCCCGAGCTGTTCTCGGCCGTCGTGCTGTCCGACCCCTTCGCCCGGGTCATGCCCGCCCCCGGCGCGGTCATGCGGGCGGCCATGTGGGCCGTCGGGCGGTTCCGGCCGCTGTGGACGACGTACTGGGCGACGCTGTACAAGTCGCGCCCGGCCGACAAGGCGGAGAAGGCGGCGCTGTCGGCCAACCTGGCCGAGCCCGGCCGGATGGCGGCCCTGCGCGCCATGCTCGCCGCCGACGTGGCGGTCTGCGCGGGGCGCGCCGGCGAGGTGCGCACCCCGACCCTGGTGCTCATGGGCACCAAGGACCCCGACTTCCCGGACCCGGCGGCCGAGGCGCGCCTGGTGGCCGACGGGATCGGCGGCGAGGTCGCGATGATCGAGGGCGCCGGGCACTACCCGCACTCGGAGATGCCGGCCGAGACCGCGGCCGCCGTGCTGGCCTTCCTCGGGCAGCGCGCGCATGCCTAGGGCCGGACTGACCCCCGCCGCCGTCGTCGACACCGCCCTGCGCATCGTCGACGACGGCGGGCCGGGCGCGCTGACGCTGGCCGGCGTCGCGGCGGCCTGCGGGGTGGCCACGCCGTCGCTGTACAAGCACGTGGCCGGCCTGACCGAGCTGCGCGCCCGGCTGGCGGTCCACGTGATGGACGAGTTCACGACGGCGGTGACCGCCGCGATGCTCGGGCTCAGCGGCGATGAGGCCCTGGAGGCGCTGATGCGGGCGTACCACGCCTACGCGACCACCCACCCCAACCGCTACGCGCTGATCCCTCAGGTGCCCGACCCCGACGCGGAGGTCCAGGCGGCCGCCGGCCGGTTTCTCGCCGTCGTCTTCGCCGTGTTCAAGGGCTACGACCTGACCGACGCCCAGGTCGTGCACGCCACCCGGGTGCTGCGCGCGGCCATGCACGGCTTCGCGGTGCTCGACGCGCAGCGCTCGTTCCAGATGGGCGAGGACATCGCGGCCACCCACAACGCGCTCATCGCGACGCTCAAGAAGGTCCCGACCGTGGTGTAGGACACCGGTGGACAACCGTCCCCCGGTTGCAGGACAGGTGCCGACGAGCGCAGCTCAATTGCGGCATCTTCCCTGCTCAAGGGGCTCGCTGCGACGCTGGTTGGGCAAGATCCGCCGCCCGGCCACACCTCGTAGGGAGCCCACTGATGACGATCCGGTTGGTCGCCGTCGACGAACACGTCCTCCTCCGCCTCGGACTCAACCGCGTCGTGGCCACGGTTCCGGACATCACCCTCGTCGGAGAGGCGGGTAGCGCCGCCGACGCCGAGCGCGTGGTCGCCGAGACCCGCGCCGAGGTCGTCACCATCGACGCCCAGCTCGCCGACACCGACGGCATCTCGCTGGCCCGCAAGCTGCGCGCGACCAGCCCGGACCTCGGCGTCGTGCTGCTGAGCGCGGTGAGCGACGACAACCTGCTGTACCGGGCGCTGGACGCTGGCCTGTCGGCCTACGTCACCAAGGCCGCACCGATCTCCGCGGTCCTCGCCGCGATCCGGCATGCCGCCGTCGCCCCGCACTCGTTCACCGCGCCGGGCCTGTCCTCCGCGCTGTCGCGCCGCCGCGGCCAGACCGGCCTGCTCAGCCAGCGCGAGCAGGAGGTGCTCTCGCTGATGCGCGACGGGCTGAGCCTGCCGACGATCGCGCAGCGCCTCGCCGTGTCCGAGGCGACGGTGAAGACCTACGTCTCGCGCCTCTACAGCAAGCTGCGCGTCAACAACCGGTCGCAGGCCCTGATGGCCGCGGTCAATCAGGGCCTGCTCGTCTCGGTCGACGCCGCCTAGCAGCCCTAGGCGGGGATGGTCACCCGCTGGGCATTCGTCGCGTTGCAGTCCCACAGCTGCAGTTGGGTGCCGTCCGCGGTACTGCTGGAAGGATCGTCGAGGCAACGGCCCGACTGCGGGTTGCGCAGCGCCTGGCTCGCGGACACGTAGGTCCACTGCTGGGCGCCCGTGCCGTTGCAGTCCCACAACTGAAGCTTCGTGCCGTTGGCCGTGCCGCCCGAGGTCACGTCCAGGCACTTGCCGAGCGCCCGCAGCGTGCCGTCGCCGGGGACGGTCCACTGCTGGGCGCCGGTCCCGTTGCAGGTCCAGATCTGGATCTTCGTGCCGTTGGCCGTGCCCGAGCTGCTCACGTCGACGCACTTGCCCAGGTTGACGAGGGTGACCGCGCCCGTGTGCGATCCGCCTCCGCTGCCGCCGCTGGTGAGCAGGAACCGGTTGTTGGCCGTGTTCCAGTGCGTTGCCAGGTACGACCCGGCCGGCGGGTTGGTGTTGAAGTAGTCGTCCTTGTTGCAGTCGAGCCGGTTGTCCTGGGCCTGGTCCGTGCAGACCACGCGCAGCACGGTGCCCGGCCCGTCGTTGTAGCACATGATGTCGTAGTCGTCGGTGCAGTGGCCGTACGCCGTGTGGTTCGGCGAGCTGCTCATCACCGCGCCCATGGCGTGGGTGAGCTCGTGCGCGGCCGGCCCGGCGCCCCAGCAGCCCGAGTCGACGCGGCTGAAGCTGGGCCCGGAGTTGTTGGCGTTACCCTGGCCCGGCTGGTCGTCCAGGGTCACGTAGGCGACGCCGCACAGGGCGGTGGCGTCGACGTACATGAGGTACTTGCGGTCGGTCCGGTTGTAGCCGAGCGCCTTGATCGCGTTCACCGAGTTGCCGAAGTCGCTCAGCGCGCTGTTGGCGATGGCCACGTCGGTCACCGAGATCTGGCAGCTGCTGTCGGTGACGAAGCGGATGTGCCGCACGCCGCCGGTCTGGGCCGCGCTCGCGCTGTAGATGTCGTCCACACCGGACGTCCAGGTGCGGATCGAGGCGAGGTACTGGCTGTACCGGTCGGCGTTGCCCGAGCCGTGGACGTACAACACCTGGACCCGGTAGCCGCTCTGCCCGTCACCGTCGCAGACCACGCTCAGCGGGGCGGCGGCGAGTGCGGACAGCGGGGCGACGGACCTGGTCACGTCCATCCCGGCGAAGGGCGTGTCGGGCCCGTGCGTGCAGGCGCCGGGGATGGCCTTGAGCTCCAGCAGGCCCTGGCACTTACCGGTGCCGGCTTTGTAGCCGCCGGAGTCCTCCCGGGCGGCGGCCGGCGCGGCCCCGAGGGCCGCGACGAGGAGCGCCACCGCGATGGCGGCGGTCCTGGGAATCGATCGAAACATGGACACTCTCCCGTTGGCGGACGGTTGAATGCCCAGTGTGTGCCGTTATTACGGCATCGAACAACGTCGAACAAACAATTGTTTAACTTTGTTCACAAATCGCAGGCAGGGTGCGCTACCAAGCGCCGCCGACCAGGGTAATGGCGGCGACGAGGGTGATGCCGATGAGCATCGCGGCGAGGCTGATGTCCAGCGTGGTCCTCATCAGGTTCCCTTTCATGTCGTACCGGCTGCGCCTCAAGAATGACCGAGAGTGAGCCGCGGCGTCTGTCCCGTGAGGTGCGCGAACCGCCTGACGATCACCCGACACGCCGGTGCCGGGTGGGTGTCGTCGCGTCGCGGAAGGGAATCAGGAGCGCCATGGCGTCTCCGGCGCATTTGCCGAAAGTCACCCCCGGGCGGGGTACCGCGGATCAGAATGAGCATGTGCCAAAGATCGACAATGGTCTGGCGGCAATCCTGCGGGCACTGCTCCCGTTGGTGCTCTGCGCGGCCTGGCTCGTTGGCGAGCCGCCCATGACGATGCACGCCGCGCGCTTCGCCGTGATCGTGCCGGGCCCGCCGATCGGCCAGCCCGCCGAGGCGGCCATGGACGGGGCCCGCTGCGCCGACCCGGCCGGGACCTGGCTGGGAATGCGCTGGCGCACCGAGCTCAAGTGGCGGGTGAACGAGCGGACCATCCCGGCGTACCTCGGCGACCGCACCGCCGTCGTGAACGCCCTGCGCAGCGCGGCCACGACCGTCCAGACCGGGCGCAACGACTGCGGCCTGCCCGCCAACCTGGGGATTTCCGAGTCGTACGCCGGAAAGACCGACCACGTCGCCGGCGTCACCCCGTCGGGCGGCTGCGGCGAGCGCGACGGCGCCAACTCGGTCTCCTTCGGCCCGCTCAACAAGGGACTGCTCGCCGTCACGTGCATCTGGTGGTACGGCGGCAAGGAGAACGGCCGCAGCGTCGAGACCGACATCCTGATCGACGACACCGAGGGCCTGTTCTTCCTCAGCACCCCGCCCGCGTGCACCAACCGCTGGGACCTCGAGGGCACCCTGACCCACGAGTTCGGCCACGCCTTCGGCCTCGGCCACGTGGCCTTCGCCCAGCACTCGGCGCTCACGATGACCGACGGGCTGCCGGACTGCTCCACCGCCTACCGCGGACTCGGCCTGGGCGACTACCTGACGCTCAAGCAGCAGTACGGCACCAACTGACCTGCAACCAGCGGGGAACGACCCGCGCAACGACGACTGACGACCTTTGAGGGGACCACCCACCCCTCATGGGAGATCAGTTCATGTTGCGCACCCTCAAGCGTTCGGTACTCGTACCGGCCCTCGCCCTTGCCGCGACCGCCACGGCCCTCGTCGTGGCCGCTGAACCGGCCGACGCCGCCGTCATCAGCGTCCGCGTCAAGGGCTCCCTCCCGGCCCGCACCGGCGCCGCCAACTGGTTCGGCCAGACCCGGACCATCAAGAACAACCAGAAGGTCACCGTCACCTGCCGGGTGAGCGGCCAGTACCTGCGGGGCAACGTCCGGCGCACCGCGCAGTGGGACCGCACCGCCGCCGGCGACTACATCTCCCACGCCTACGTCTCGGGCAACCCGAAGCTCCCGGTCTGCGCGCCCCCGGCCGCCCCGGCCACCACGCCGGCCGCCGCCCCCACCACGGCCCCGACCACGGCCCCCGCCGTCCCGATGGGCCCGACCGGCACCATGACCAACGAGCAGTTCCTGGCCGCGTCGATCCCGGCCGCCCAGCAGAGCCAGCGCGACACGCAGGTCCCGACCTCGGTGACCCTGGCCCAGGCCATCCTGGAGTCGGGCTGGGGCCGCAGCGCCCTGTCGGCCAACGACCGCAACTTCTTCGGCATGAAATGCTTCAACAACGCGACGGGCGCGTACGCGTCCGGCTGCAAGTCCTACAGCACCCAGGAGTGCAACGCCCAGGGCCTGTGCTCGACGACGGTGGCCACCTTCCGCACCTACAACTCGGCCGCCGACTCGTTCCGCGACCACGGCGCCAGCCTGAAGTCCCTGAGCCGCTACGCCGCCGCCTTCAACTACACGAAGGACCCGAACCAGTTCATCGCCGAGGTCCACAAGGGCGGCTACGCGACGGACCCGCTGTACACCACCAAGGTCGTCGCCCTGATGGCCAAGTACAACCTGTACCAGTACGACCTAGCCTGACCCGCCTGACCGACGGCCGCGCCCCTTCCCGGGCGCGGCCGTTTTGGCTCCTGCCGCCCGGCCCACTCGATCAGCCGCTGCCCCTCGTGCACCCTCCGCAGGCGGATGAGCGCGCTCCCAAGCCCGCGGGCCGTATCGATGGTCATCGGGTGGTCGTCGCGGTGAACGCAGCGGTAACCCGCGTACGCGGGCTCAAGGACAGAAACTTGCCTCACCGCCGCGGCCCGGTCCCAGACGTCCAGCTCCACCGAGTAGCCCCCGGCCTGGAGGTGCCAGGCGGCCCACTCGGCCCAGGCGCGGTCGGGCCGGCGTACGAGACGAAGACGTCCAGCGTGTCCGAAGGCTTCCGCTTGCCGCCCATCCGAGCAGCATCGCCCATGCCGCAGGCAGAACGGTATCGACCGGACGAGCGGTCAGTTCGGGCGGTGTGGCAGCAGGCAGGTGACGACCGTGCCCCGGCCGGCGGCGGGGGCGGCCCAGATGCGGCCGCCGTGGCGCTCCACGATGGACTTCGTGATGGCCAGGCCCAGGCCCGTGCCCTGGCTCTGGCGCTCGTGCGAGCGGCTGGACCGGAAGAACTGCTCGAAGATCTGCTCGATCTCGTCCTCCGGGATGCCCATGCCGGTGTCGGCCACGGTCAGGCGGACCTGCTCGCCGTCCAGGCCGGCGCTCAGGCGGGCGCTGCCGCCCGAGGGCGTGAACTTCAGGGCGTTGTCGAGCAGGTTGATGATCACGCGCTCGAGCTGGTCGCGGTCGCCGTGCACGACGAGCGGCTCCTCGGGCAGGTCGACGTCCAGGCGCACCTCGCGCTGGCCGCGCACGGCCTGCAGGGCCTCCAGGGCGCCGGCGACCACGGCGCGCAGCTGCACCGGGCTGGCGTTGATCTTCACGGCGCCGGCCTCGATGCGCGAGAGCATGAGGAGGTCCTCGATGAGGGCGAGCAGGCGGCGGGCGTTGCGCTCGACGGCGCCGAGCAGGCGGGCCTGGGGCGGGGCGACCTCGCCGGCGTCGCCGTCGACGATCACCTCGACGTTGCCGAGGATGCTGGTCAGCGGGGTGCGCAGCTCGTGCGAGACGGTCGCGACCAGGTCGGCGCGCACCTTGTCCAGCTCGCGCAGGCGGTCGGCGGCGTCGCGCTCGCGCTGCAGGGCGTGGCGCATGGCCTCGACGGTGCGCCGCTCGCGGGTGACGTCGCGGGCCACGCTGAGGTACCCGCTGGCCTCCCCGGCCTCGTCCCGGATCACGCTGACCGTGACCGCCACCGGCACCTGCGAGCCGTCCCGGCGCAGGTACACGCACTCGCGCGCGGCCGAGTCGCCGGCCCTCGCCGGGGCGAAGAGGGTCTCCGGGTCGTCCGGGGCGGCGTGGAACCGGGCCAGGCCGGCCGAGCCGACGACGTCCTCGGCGCGGTACCCCAGCAGCCGCTCGGCCCCGGCATTGAACACGGTCACCACGCCGCGCCGGTCCACGCCGATGATGGCCTGCTCGGTCGCGGCGGCCAGGACGTCGGCGAAGAGCCGCTCGGTGCGCCGCTGCTCGGTGACGTCGATGCCGGTGCAGATCATGTGCAGCAGCCGGCCGTCGTCGTCCTTGAGCAGCGCGGTGCTCCAGGCGATGCGGCGCCGGCCGCCGGGGACGATCCAGTCGCGCTCGGCCGGCGGCGCCTCGCCCGTTTCGGCGACGCCGGCCATCGCGGCGAGCAGCGCGGCGGAGTCCATCGTGGACAGTCCGAGGGTGTGGTACAGCCGCCCGACCACGTCGGCCGCCGGGCGCCCGCTCGCCTCCTCGCAGCGCCGGTTGAACGCGGTGACCCGGCCGGACGCGTCGACGACCATGACCAGGAAGCCGCTCGAGTCGAGGATGGCCTGGTTGAAGTCGCGCTCGCGGCGGGCCTCCCGGGTGGCCGCCCGGCTCCGGTTCGTCCAGCTCTTCGCGGCGGTGGCCATGAGCACGCCGGCCGCGCCGACGAGCAGGCCGCGGCGCCACTCGGCCCGGCGCAGCTCCTCGTCGAGCAGGGCCGGGACGAGGAACACCAGGGTCATGACGGCGACGCCGATCGCGGTGGCCAGCCGGCCGGCGTAGAGGGCGAGCCACAGCACGGGCAGCAGCGCGAGCGGGGCGTATCCGGCCGGGCCGTCGACCCCCGCGTTGAGCAGCAGCACCACGCCGAAGAACCCCAGGGGCGGCAGCGCCTCGTAGAACGCCGGAAGGCGCCGGAACGGGGTCAGCACGACCATCAGCACCAGTACGGCGAGCAGCCCCGCCGCCGCCACCAGCGCCACCGGCGACACCCGGGGCGGCAGCCAGGCGACGGCGAACGCGAGCAGCGTGACCAGCGCGAACGGCATGATCCGCAGCCAGCGGTCGGGGGCGCTCAGCGTCCGCAGCTCGGCGTCGCCGTACACCATGAGGCTATTCTCCGGCCTGCCGCGCGTGCGCCGCAGCTAGAAGCGGAAGCGGGTGACCAGGCCATTCATCTGCTCCGCCATGCCGGCGAGCTGCCTGGCCGCGGTGAGTGAGGTGCCGGCCTCGGCGGTGTTGCGCGAGGCGACGTCGGCGATGTCGGAGATGGTCGCGGCGATCTCGCTGGTGCGCACGGCCACGTCGCTCACCGTCACGCCCTGAGAAGTCGGGATTGCCACGCGTTGCCCCCGCCGGTGGAGGGCCGAACGCCTACTTGCTCTCGGTGCGCAGCATGCGACTGAGCGCCCGCACGGCGACGTCGCTGGGCGACGCGGCCTCGCGGTTGGCCTTCTGCAGCTCGCGGTACACCTCTTCGCGGTGCACCTGGATGCTGCGCGGTGCCTTGATGCCCAGCCGCACCACGTCACCACGCACGTCGAGCACGGTGACGACGACATCGTCGCCCACCATCACGCTTTCACCGGGACGTCGGGTCAGGACGAGCACGAGCCGCTCCTTCGCTGGGCGATAGGCGAACAGTACCCGATTTGTCGGCTACGCCGGGCGGGAAAGGACGAGCGCCGACCCGTTCAGGCGACCAGGCAGTTCAGGAGTTTCCGGTGGTGACCAACAGCCTCTGACGGACGGGGAGGCCGCTGTGGCTCAGGATGAGCTGGACCGCGCGACGGCTGCGCTGGTCCAGCACGATCGGGGCCATGAGGTTGACCGTGGCATCCTCGGCGCCGCGCTCCCCCGCGGTGACCACCAGCAGCACCAGCAGGTCGGCCTGATCGCTGACGCCCAGCGAGGACAGCGTCTCGTCGTCGATCTCGGCCTCGTAGTCGGGGAAGAACTGCGCCGGCGGTACCACGAGGAAGCGCAGCCCCGCCGAGTCGACCGACGTCAGCGCGTAGAGCACGCCGGCGTCGTCGAGGCGGACGAGCACGAAGCGCCGGTCCTCGGGGAAGCCGGGCATCGGCGACACGAAGTCGATCACCGGCAGCGTGGTCGTCTCCGGGGTGCCAACGGTCGCGACGCTCATAGATTCCTCACGATGACGTTTGTGGTACGGCGAGCCGCCGCTCGGCGCGGCGAACCACCCGTTCCGGTCCGGCGAGCCGGCCCTACCGCAGGAAGTCCACCAGGGACGGCTGGACGACCTTGGCGGTCGCGGCCAGCGCGGCCTGGTACGCGGTCTGCTGCAGGGAAAGCTCGGTGATGGTCTTGGGCAGGTCGATGTCCTCGACGTCGGACAGCTGCGCCCGCACGTCGATGACCCGGTTGTTCGCGGCCTGCTGCATCTGCGAAACCTGATTGTATCGGGATCCAACGCCCGAAAGCCCCGTCTGCACCCGTTTCTGCGCCGTGTCGATATCGGCGAGGTCGGCCTTGAGTGCGCTGGGGTTGTTGCGCAGGTCGTCGGCGACCCGCTGCAGCAGGTGGAAGACGTTGTTGTTGCCGCTGCCGAAGACGGAGTCGGCGTTGGTGTCCACGCGCACCGAGGCGTTGGACCCGACGGTACGGTTCACCGCACCCTGGTCGCCCTGGTAGTCGCCGTTGGCGTCGTAGGCGATGCCCTTCTCGGTCGTGCCGCCGAAGACGGGCCGGTCCAGGTACGTGGTGTTGGCCAGGTCCAGCATCGAGCCCCGCAGGTTGTCCACCTCCAGGGCGATGGCCTCGCGGGCCTCGGCGCTGCCCGAGGTACCGCTGGAAAGCCCCGCCAGCACCCGCTCCCGCGCCTGGTTCAGCTGGGTCGAGGCACTGGTCAGCGCGGTGTCGGCCATGTTCAGCCAGCCCATCCCGTCGTCGGCGTTGCGCGAGTACTGGTTCAGCGTCGCCATGTCGCTGCGGTGCTGCATGGCGACGACGGCGCCGCCGGGCGAGTCCGAGGGCTTGGTGAGCATCTTGCCGCTGGACAACTGGTTCTGCAGGTCCTGGTTGCGCTGCAGGTTGACCTGCAGGTTGGCCAGTGTGTTGGTGGCCATCGAGCGTTCGGTGACGCGGAAGCCGGGCATCCGTTCCCTCCTCCTACCTCTTCATGTTGATCAGCGTGTCCAGGGTGGTGTCCACAGTGGAGATCACCTTGGCCGCGGCCTCGTACGCGCGCTGGAACATCAGCATGTTCGTCATCTCCTCGTCGAGGCTGACGCCCGACTCGGCCTGCTCGTCGGCGGTGACATCGTCGGAGATGACCTGCTGGGCATCGGCGCGGCGGTTGACCGTCTGCGCCTGGATGCCGATGTCGACCACGAAGTTGCGGTACTGCGTGTCCGCACCCTGCGGGTCCTTGGACACCACGTCCGCCATGGCGTTGGCGTTGTCGCCCTGGTACGGCGTGCTGGCCGTGCTCGACGCGGCGATCTTCGTCGGGTCGGTGATGGCGACCGCGATGTCCTTGGCGTTGGTGCCGCTGAAGAACGCCCCGCCCTGCTGCGGCGTCGGCGTGGTGGAGGGCGGGGTGGTGGTGATGTCCCAGCCCTCGGCGTGCTGGGCGTTCACCGACTGGATGAGCAGCCCGGCGACCCGGTCCAGGCCGGCCACCGCGCCGGGGATCGTCTGCGTGAGCGCCTCCAGGTGCGAGGCGATCTTGCCGCTGCTGATCTCGGCCGGCGGGTTGTTGCTCGGGTTGTTGTCGTTGTCGGTGAACTGCACCCGCACCGGGTTGACCCCGCGCCCGTCGACCGTGGTCGAGCCGACCGCCTCGAGCGGCCGCGCGAAGTTGCCCTGCACGAGCAGGTTGCCGCCCAGCGCCACGTCGACGGTGCCGTCGGTCTTCAGCCGGCCGGTCGCCCCGGTCAGCTCGGACAGCTGCAGCACGAGCTGGTCGCGGCGGTCGGCCAGCTCGTTGGTGGGCATGCCGCCAGCCTTGGCCAGGGCGATGCGGCCGTTGAGGTCGGCCACCCCGTCGGCGGTCTGGTTGACCACGTTGACGTCGGCGTCGAGCTGCTCGCGGGTGGCGCCGAAGAACGCGTCGAGGTTCTGCCGGTCGGTCTGCAGGGTGGCGGCCACCGTGTTGCCGCGCGACAGCAGCTGGGTGCGGGCCGAGACGTCACCGGGCCGGTTCGCCACGTCGGACCAGGCGTTCCAGTAGTCCGACAGCTGGGCCTGCAGGCCGGTGTCGCTGGGCTCGCCGAGGGTCTGCTCGATGGTGGCGAAGACGGTGCTCTGCGCCTGGAGGTACTCGTTCGTGCCGCGCTCGGTGCGGGTGCGCGCGGCCATGAACTCGTTGTGCAGGCGGGTGGTGTCGGTGATGCGCACCCCGTCGCCGACGCCCCGGCTGGTCGACCAGCGCGCGGGGGTGCTGATCGCCTCGGCGGGGGCGAGCTCGACGCGCTGGCGGGAGTACCCGACGGTGTTCGCGTTGGCGATGTTCTGCCCGGTGAGGTCCAGTGCCCGGCGCTGCGCGTAGAGGGCCGACAGTGCCGCGTTCAGGCTGGAGAAGGTGCTCATCTACATCGCCTCGTCAATCAGCCGCGTGCGCGGCGCGGTCGCGACCGTCTGGCCCTTGCGCCCGTAGGTCTCGACCGACCCGGCGATCGAGAGCATGGTCTCGCGGGCGGCGCGGGCCCCGGCGGTCAGCAGGTCACGGTTGGCCTCGGCCATCGCGCTGACCTCTGCGGTGACCGTCAGGAACGCCTGACGGTGCTGGGTGAGCAGCTCCCCCCACGGCGGCGGAGCGACCTCGGCGAGCCGGCTCAGGCTGGGGTTGGGACCGACCCCGAGCTCGGCCGCGATCGCCTCGACCTCGGCGGCCCGCACGACCTCGGTACGCCGGATCTCCTCCAGCACCACCTCGACCTCGCGCGTGGCGTGCGCCAGCCACCGGGTCCGCCCCGAGGCCAGCACGAGCTGCTCCTCCTCGAGCTTGAACAGCAACAGCTCGAGCATCTCGCGCTCCCGCCACAGGATGCTCGCGAGATCCGCCAACGCCATCCGTTCCCGCCTCTCCGCCGGTTCCCGTTCCTCCGCCAGTTCTCGCCCCGATACTTCGGCACTTCGATGCGCCGGTTGAGCACAACCGGTCTGCAACTTTGCGTCACCCGGCCTCGCACCCCCGGCTCCCGAGATTGGTTCTCGACCAACTCCTGCCACGAAGAGGTTGCCGTGACCACGACCATCGCCGCCGCCGAAGCGCCCACCACCCTGACCGCCGCGGAGCTCGACTCGCTGGTGCGCTCGCACCTCCCCCTCGTCGGCCACCTGGTCCGCGAGATGCTGGGCCGCCTGCCCGCCCACGTCTCCCGCGAGGACCTCATCTCGGCGGGCATGGCCGCGCTGGCCGGCGCCGGCCGCTCGTTCGACCCGAGCCGCGGCATCCCCTTCGGCAGCTTCGCCACCAGCCGCATCCGCGGCGCCCTGCTCGACGAGCTGCGCGGCCTGGACTGGGCCAGCCGCTCGGTACGCGCCCGGGCCCGCAAGGTCGAGACCGTGCAGCAGGAGCTGACCGCGCGCCTCGGCCGCACGCCGACCCAGCAGGAGCTGGCCGAGGCCATGGGCGTGGGCGTCGAGGAGCTCAAGAACATCGACGAGGACGTCCAGCGCGCCGTGATCCTGTCGCTGCAGGGCTTCACCGCGGGCTCCGCCGAGGAGATGGTCCCCGAGCGGACCGCCGGCCCGGAGGACCTGATCCTGCACCGGGAGCGCATCGGGTACCTCCACCAGGCCATCAACGCCCTGCCGGAGCGCCTTCGCCGGGTCGTCACCGCGTACTTCTTCGACGAGCGCCCGATGAACGACATCGCCACCGAGCTCGGCGTCACCGAGTCGCGCATCAGCCAGCTGCGCGCCGAGGCCCTGGTGCTGCTGCGCGACGGCCTGAACAACCACCTCGACCCGGAGCTGCTGGCCGGCCCGGCCGGCAACGGCTGCGTGGCCCGCCGCCGGGAGGCGTACTACGCGCAGATCGCCGCGCAGGGCGACCTGAGCGCCCGCCTCGCCGTCACGACTCCCTTGGGCATGCCCAAGGCCGCCTGACGGGTCAGAACCCCACGGTCGACGCCAGCGGCACGGACGCCGCCGGCCCGAGCAGTACGACCCCCAGGGGCCGCGGACAACAACCGGTTAGCAACCTAGAGCGACCATTTGTGTACCCAACGTGACTGAGGCTGGATCTTGCCGGGCCGGAAGGGCCCACACGAGAACCCACTCACTGCCACGAAGAGGTTGCCGTGACCAGCACCGCGATCCGTACCGAACACACCACCGGCGCCGAGCGCGACGAGCTCGTCCGCAGCCACCTGCCGCTCGTCGGGCACCTCGTCCGCGAGATGCTCGGCCGGCTGCCCGCCCACGTCTCGCGCGAGGACCTCGTCTCGGCCGGCATGGCCGCGCTCGCGGGGGCCGCCCGCTCGTTCGATCCCGCGCGCGGCATCCCGTTCGGCAGCTTCGCGTCCGCGCGCATCCGCGGCCCTGCTCGACGAGCTTCGCGGCCTGGACTGGGCCAGCCGCTCGGTGCGCACCCGCGCCCGCAAGGTCGAGACCACCCAGCAGGAGCTCACCGCGCGGCTCGGCCGCACGCCCACGCAGACCGAGCTGGCCGAGGCGCTCGGGGTGGCCGTCGACGAGCTCACGTCCCTCGACGACGACGTGCAGCGCGCGGTCGTGCTGTCGCTGCAGGGGTTCGCCGCCGGCACGGCCGAGGACGTGGTCCCCGAGCGGACCGCCGGCCCGGAGGACCTGATCCTGCACCGGGAGCGCATCGGGTACCTCCACCACGCCGTCAACGCCCTGCCGGAGCGCCTTCGCCGGGTCGTCACCGCGTACTTCTTCGACGAGCGCCCGATGAACGACATCGCCACCGAGCTCGGCGTCACCGAGTCACGCATCAGCCAGCTGCGCGCCGAGGCCCTGGTGCTGCTGCGCGACGGGCTCAACAACCACCTCGACCCCCACCTCGTCGGGGCACCCGGGCGCAGCGACGGGTGCGTCGCCCGCCGGCGGGAGGCGTACTACGCGCAGATCGCCGCCCAGGGCGGACTCGGCGACCGGCTGGCCCTGACCAACCACCTCGGCATGCCAAAAATGCCTGGTCAGAGTCACTGAGAGCTAGGACACAACGGCTCAGCCGCAACGGCGCGGCGCCGATGAGAACACCGAGCGGGCCAAGGACGGCTCGCGAGATTCGACCCACATTCACGGAGGAAACGTCATGGGTCTTCGCATCAACAACAACATCGCCGCCCAGAACGCGTACCGGAACCTGCAGGTGACGGACACCCAGATGAGCAAGTCGCTGGAGAAGCTGTCCTCGGGTTACCGGATCAACCGCGCCGCCGACGACGCGGCCGGCCTGTCCATCTCCGAGGGCCTGCGCTCGCAGATCGGCGGCCTCAAGGTCGCGGTGCGCAACGCCCAGGACGGCATCTCGGTCGTGCAGACCGCTGAAGGCGCGCTCACCGAGACGCACTCGATCCTGCAGCGCATGCGCGACCTGTCCGTGCAGGCCTCCTCGTCCGGCTCCCAGGACACCGACGCCCGCACCGCCGCCCAGACCGAGTTCACGCAGCTCAACGCGGAGCTCGACCGCATCGCCTCGACCACGTCGTTCGGCACCCAGAAGCTGCTCGGCGTCGGCATGTCCGGTGGCTCGGCCTACCAGGGCACCTTCCAGGTGGGCGCCAACACCTCCAGCGCCGACCAGATCGCGGTCGACCTGAGCGCCTCGGCGTTCGGCTCCGTCACCACCGTGACCGGCTTCGACTCGAGCGGCCTGGGCGTGGCCTCGGCCAACCTGATCACGGGCGCGGCGTCGGCCATCGACGCGATCGACTCGGCCATCAAGGGCGTCTCCACCGCCCGGGCCACGCTCGGTGCCTACCAGAACCGGTTCGAGCACACCATCAACAACCTAAACGTCGCCGTCGAGAACCTGTCCTCGTCCGAGTCGCGCATCCGCGACACCGACATGGCCCAGGAGATGGTGTCCTTCACCCGCTCGCAGATCCTGACCCAGGCCGGCACGAGCATGCTGGCCCAGGCCAACCAGGCGCCGCAGAACGTCCTGTCCCTGCTCCGCTAAATCGGGCGTAGTTCTTGAACCGGATAAGCCGGGCGCAGTGCGCCCGGCTTATCTGTCATTTGACCTGACAGGCGAAAAGTCCGAAATGTCGTGGCGCGCCGGCGCCCGACATTTCGCGCCGCACGCAGCGGCCTGACCAGGAAATTTCCGGTCCAAACCCTTCAGTGACAAGGCGAGGTGCCGATCTGAAGAACGACCGGACCACGGATGGACCGGCTTTGACCCGACTCAAGGAGGAAGATCGTGGGTCTTCGCATTAACAACAACATCGCTGCTCAGAACGCCTACCGGAACCTGTCGGTGACGGACAGCCAGATGAGCAAGTCGCTGGAGAAGCTGTCGTCGGGTTACCGGATCAACCGCGCGGCCGACGACGCTGCAGGCCTCTCCATCAGCGAGGGTCTCCGGTCCCAGATCGGCGGCCTGAAGGTCGCGGTCCGTAACGCTCAGGACGGCATCTCGGTCGTGCAGACCGCTGAAGGTGCTCTCACCGAGACGCACTCGATCCTGCAGCGCATGCGTGACCTGTCCGTTCAGGCTTCGTCGTCCGGTTCCCAGGACTCCGATGCACGGGCGGCGGCGCAGACCGAGTTCACGCAGCTCAACGCGGAGCTCGACCGCATCGCCTCCACCACTTCCTTCGGCGGGCAGAAGCTGCTCGCGGTCAGCGGCGGAAGTGGGGCCTACCAGGGCACGTTCCAGGTGGGTGCGAACACCTCTACGGCGGACCAGATCGCGGTCGACCTGAGCGCCTCGGCGTTCGGCGGGGTGACCGCGGTGAGCGGCTTCGACTCGACCGGTCTCGGCGTTGCCACGCTGGACCTGGTGTCGGGCGCCTCCTCGGCCATCGACGCGATCGACACCGCCATCAAGGGGATCAGCACCGCCCGGGCCACCCTGGGTGCGTACCAGAACCGGTTCGAACACACCATCAACAACCTCAACGTCGCGGTCGAGAACCTTTCGGCCTCGGAGTCGCGGATCCGTGACACCGACATGGCGCAGGAGATGGTGTCGTTCACCCGCTCGCAGATCCTGACCCAGGCCGGCACGAGCATGCTGGCCCAGGCCAACCAGGCGCCGCAGAACGTCCTCTCGCTGCTGCGCTAGGACTGACGGGCCTGACCCTTTGAGGACACGACAGGGCACGGCATCCAGCCAGGGCGCCGTGCCCTGCCACATCTCCGGCGATCCTCCTGCCCGACCCCAGATCCGTAAAACGCGACCTTCGCCCTCAACCGGTGCCTGCGCGGACCGATTGGACCGGAGAAGAAGCGCTCGAGGCCATGGACGGCCGGACCCTGGACGACTCAAGGAGGAACGCCATGGGTCTTCGGATCAACAACAACATTGCCGCGCAGAACGCCTACCGCAACCTTTCGGTCACCGACTCCCAGATGGGCAAGTCGCTGGAGAAACTCTCCTCCGGCTTCCGCATCAACCGCGCCGCCGACGACGCGGCCGGCCTCTCCATCAGCGAGGGGCTGCGCTCGCAGATCGGCGGCCTGAAGGTGGCCGTGCGCAACGCCCAGGACGGCATCTCGGTCGTACAGACCGCTGAAGGTGCGCTCACCGAGACGCACTCGATCCTGCAGCGTATGCGCGACCTGTCGGTCCAGGCAGCCTCCACCGGTGCCCAGGACTCCGACGCCCGCGGTGCGGCGCAGACCGAGTTCACCCAGCTCACTGCCGAGCTCGACCGCATCGCCACGACGACGCAGTTCGGCGGGCAGAAGCTGCTGGACTCCTCGAACTCGCCGTTCATCGGGACCTTCCAGGTGGGCGCCAACACGTCCGCGGCCGACCAGATCGTGGTCAGCCTGGACAACACGGCCTTCGGCAACATCACCGCGGTGACGGGGTTCGACACGACCGGCCTCGGCATCGGGTCCCTGGACCTCGTGACCGGGGCGGCGTCGGCGATCGACGCCATCGACACCGCCATCAAGGGGGTGTCCACCGCCCGGGCGTCGCTCGGTGCGTACCAGAACCGCTTCGAGCACACCATCAACAACCTCAACGTCGCCGTCGAGAACCTGTCCGCGTCCGAGTCGCGCATCCGCGACACCGACATGGCCCAGGAGATGGTGTCGTTCACCCGCTCGCAGATCCTGACCCAGGCCGGCACCAGCATGCTCGCCCAGGCCAACCAGGCACCACAGAACGTGCTGTCGCTGCTGCGGTAACCCGTAACCGTCCGGAGAGGGAGACCACGGTCTTCCTCCCCGGACGCCTTCAAGACCCCGAAGAAGGAGGTCCGGCATGGTTGGCGGAAGCGTCGACGGCCTGGTCTCGGGCATGCAGACCTCGTCCGTCATCGCGTCGCTGATGCAGGTCGAGGCGGCGCCCCAGACCGCGCTCAAGGCCAAGGTCAGCACCCAGCAGAAGGTCGTCTCGTCGTACCAGACGATCAACACGAAGATGGGTGCGCTGCTGACCGCGGCCAAGGCGCTGGCGGACCCCCTCGCCTTCAAGGGCGCCATGGCGACGTCCAGCTCCGACGCCGTGCTGGCGACCACCAGCACCACCGGCGGCAACATGGCCGGCTCGGTCACCTTCAAGGTGAACAAGCTCGCCGCCGCCGAGTCGCACATCTTCACCGGCGGCCACGTGAGCGCCACCAGCGACAACATCACCAGCGCCGACCAGCTGACCATCACGCTCCCGGACGGCACCGTCAAGCCCCTGGACATCAGCGCCGACCACTCGCTCAAGGGCATCGTCGACGCGATCAACAACGCCTCGGACATCGGCGTCAAGGCCTCCGCGATCCAGCTCAAGCCCGGGGAGTACACCCTCCAGCTGACCTCGAAGACGACGGGCGAGGCCTCGTCGTTCACCGTCGGGGGCATCGACGGCCTGGGCGCCGACGTCATCTCGACGACCGGCAGCGACGCGCAGCTCACCCTCGGCGACGCGGACCCCCCGATCACGGTCACCTCGTCCACCAACACGTTCACCGGGCTCATGGACGGCCTGACGATCACGGCCAAGAAGGTGCAGTCGGCCAGCGACGCCCCGGTCACGGTCGGGGTCACGGCCGACACCGACGGCATCGCCGGCAAGGTGCAGGCGATGATCGACGCGGCCAACGCGGCGCTGACCGAGATCGGCAACCAGACGAAGAACGCCAGCGGCGACGTGCCCGGCGGCGTGCTGGCCGGCAACTCCTCGATGCAGCTGCTGGCCACCCAGATCATCCAGACCGTCTCGGGCGGCGCCGGCGACCTGGGCAGCCTCAAGTCGGTCGGCATCGAGCTGACCCGCGACGGGCGGCTGTCGTTCGACAAGGCGAAGTTCACCGACGCGCTCAACTCGGATCCAGTGAAGACGCAGTCGTACTTCGTCGCCACCGGCACCAACGCGGGCAACGGCCTGGCCGACAAGATGGTCGCGATGGCCACCAAGGCGACCCAGTCGAACACGGGCACCCTGGCGCAGCTGATCACCAGCGGCAACTCCATGATCAAGGACCTCAACAACAACATCAGCGACTGGGACGTGCGCCTGGCCGCCCGCCAGGAGACGCTGCAGAAGCAGTTCACCGCCATGGAGACGGCGCTGGGCTCGCTGAAGAACCAGTCCAGCTGGCTGGCCGGCCAGCTCTCGTCGCTGGGTTAAAACCGCCCCCTCACGGTCCTGGAGCCTGAATGACGACACAAGCGCTGCGCAACCGGTACGTCAGCGACAGCGTCTCGACCGCGCCCCCCGCGCAGCTCTTGGTGATGCTGTACGACCGGCTGGTCCTCGACCTGATGATCGCCGGGCAGGCCTACGAGTCGGGCGACCGCAACACGGGTTCGAGCCGGGTGTACCACGCGCAGGAGATCCTGATGGAGCTGCGCGCCACGCTGGACACCTCGGTGTGGAGCGGCGGCCCCGGCCTCGCGTCGCTGTACAGCTACATGATCAACGAGCTGGTGCAGTCGAACGTGGCCGGCGACCGGGCGCGGATCGAGACCGTGCAGGGCTTCGCCGAGCAGCTGCGCGACGCGTGGCGGGAGGCGGCCGCGCAGGTGGCCGCGAACGGGTCGTGACCGCGCCCGGCCGGACCGGCCACGACAGCGAATGGACCGAGGCCTGGGCGGCGGCGCTGGAGGCGATGGAGCTCGAGGCCGACGCCGTCGAGGAGATGCTGCGTCACCGCGACATGCTGCAGCGGACGTCGGATCACGCGCTGTTCGCGCCGCCGGTAGGGATCGGGCCGCTGCCCCTGGAGCTGACCGAGCGGGCCCGCCGGCTGGTGCAGCGGCAGCTCGACCTGTCCCGGGAGCTCTCCATCGCCATCGCCGGCAACCGGCAGCAGGCCCGCCTGGTCTCCCGCCTCCAGCGGGAAGGCCCGGGCGGCCAGCCGCCCCCGGTGTTCGTGGACAACCGGGCCTGACGGAGCTCAGGACGTACAACGGCAACCAGAAAACCCTTGTAAAGCACCCGAAGTTGCCGATCTGGGCAGCATGAGCCACATCCCGGTGTCCGTCATCGTGGCCGCCGGGGGCAGCCCCGACGACTTCCACGCGTGCCTCGAATCGCTCCGGCCGACGCTGGGCATGCGCGACGAGGTCGTCTGCGTGCTGCCCGCCGACCGCCCCGAACTGCGCACCGAGCTGCGCGGGCAGGACTGGCTGCGGGTGATCGAGGGCACCGGCGACGTGCCGTGGGCCGACGGCGTGGCCGCCACCCGGCACCCCGTCGTGGTGCTGGTCGACGGCGACGTCGTGCTGTCCGCGCACTGGCTGGACCCGGTGCTGGAGGCCTTCGGCGACCCGGCGGTGGTCGCGGCCGGCCCGCGCTGCCAGCACAGCTACGGCCCGCAGCAGACCGACCTGCCCGACGCCGCGATGACCAACCCGGCCGCGTTCAAGGCCTACGCCCGCGAGTGGCGCCAGGCGCACCGCGGCGAGATGACCGACGTGGACCGCCTCGGACCGGTGTGCGTGGCGATCCGCCGCGACGCGCTGGCCATCGCCGGCGGGGCGACGCCGGACCTGCCGTACGCGGAGCTGGCCGAGCAGGGCCGGATCGTCATCGCGCAGGCGTCGCTGGTGGCCCACGTGGCCTCGCCGGCCTGCGGGCTGCGCCTGCCCGACCCGCCGGCCGACGCCCCGCTGCTGTCCGCCAGCCTCATCGTCAAGGACGAGGAGGACGTGCTGCCCCGCTGCCTGACCGCGCTGCGCAAGCTCGCGGACGAGATCGTCGTCTATGACACAGGATCGAGCGACCGCACGGTGGAGATCGCCCGCGAGCACGGCGCCACGGTGATCGAGGGCTTCTGGAACGACCACTTCGGCGACGCCCGGATGCGCAGCCTGGCCCACTGCCGGGGCCGCTGGGCGCTGTGGGTCGACGCCGACGAGGTGTTCGCCGGGGACGCGCGGGCGGTGCGGGAGGCGATGCAGTACGGCGAACGCAGCTCCTTCTTCGTCACCATCGACAACCACGAGGGCCACGAGGGCCGCGCCGGCTCGAGCACCATCTACTACCCGAGGCTCTTCCGCCGCGCGCACGCGGGCATCTACGGCCGCCTGCACGAGCAGGTGATCGACCGGGTCACCGGCCGCCCGCTGTCGCACGAGATGCTCCCCGACATGGTCCTCGACCACTCCGGCTACACCCCGCTGCGCGGCGTGATCAAGGACAAGGCGGCCCGCAACCTGCGCCTGGCCACCCTCGCCGCCGACGACCTCAACGGCCTCAACGCCGTGGGCAACCTGGCCCGCTCGCAGCTCAGCTCGCACCACTACGACGACGCCATCGCGACCGCCAAGCGCGGCCTGACCGAGGCCACCGAGCGGATGCAGAAGGTCCTCTTCCTGAAGGTGCTGGCCGACGCGTACATCGCCCAGAACCGCCTCGACGACGCCAACGCCGCCGTCGAGGAGCTGCGCGACACGGCCACCGCCGAGTTCACGGTCGGCGAACACGAGATCAAGCTGCGCTTCGCCGAGGGCAACTACGAGCGCGCCCTGGAGATCATCGCCGAGCTCCCCGAGTCCGGCGCCAACGACCTGCTCTACGGCGTCGGCCGCGGCCGCTTCGCCAACGTCGAGATCGAGGCCCTGAGCCGCCTGGACCGCCTGCACGAGGCCGCCGAGGTGCTGCGCGACGCCCTGCGCGACGGCCGCGTGGCGATCCCGGTGGCCCGCATGGCCCAGGTCCTCGGCGCCGCCGACGGCTCCCTCGCCGAGGTCGCCGAGCTGCTGCCCCGCGAGAGCGTGCGCGGCCTGCTGTTCAGCATCGCGGAGGCGCCCCCGGAGGCGGCGGACGAGCTGCTGGAGGCGCTCTGGCGGCGGTACCCCGGCGAGCCCACCGTCCTGACCCTGGCCGCCCGCGTGGGTCGCCAGGTCCCGCTGATCCGCGCCATGGAGTGGTCCGCCCGCCTGCGCCAGCACGGCTTCCCGGACCGCTGCACCCTCCTCGCCCTGTCCGAGGACGTCCGCCGCACCCCGCGCGAGCGCACCCTGGCCGCCGCGATCGCCCTGGAGATGTTCCACGACGAGGCCGCCCTGCCGCTGCTCAACGACGCGCTGACGGACGTACCGGACGAGCAGAGCGCCGCCGTGCTGGACGAGATCCGCATCCTGGCCCCGCGGGTGTCGGCCAGCATCGAGCTGGCCGACGCCTGACGGCCACGCCGCGCGTCCGCCGTCAGGAGGCGGCGGACGCGGCCAGGAGGCGTTCGCGGATCAGGGTCACGGGGTCGTCGAACCACTCGTCGTAGCGGGTCGCCGGCCCCAGCAGCTCCAGCGTCGACACGTAGGCCTCCGCGTCCACCCGCCGCCCGGTCAGCAGGGCGGTCATGGCCTGCAGGTAGTGGTAGTCGCTGTGGTCCGGAAAGGCCTCCACGGCGCCGGCCACCACGTCGGCCGCCTCCGCGTCGCGGCCCAGCTCCAGCAGCGTCAGCGCGATCCAGCGGCCGGCGGCGGTGCGCACCCGGCCCTCCGTGTCGCCGCGGTACGCCTCCACGAACCCGGCCAGCGCCGCCTCGATGCGGCCCGCCCCGAAGTCGCGCAGGGCCTGCGGGTAGGGCAGGTCCCGCGGCGGCGTGTCGGACAAGGCCGGGAGGTAGGCGCGCAGCACGTCGGGGCCTCCGCCGAAGCGCCGCCCCACGACCCGCCAGCGCACGGCCCGGTGTCCCTCGAAGACCGGGAACGCCACCGGAACGGCGATGGCGCCCGCGGTCGTCGCGGCCGCCCGCTGCCGCAGCCGCTCCAGCGCGCCGGGCTCGGCGAAGTGCAGGCCGGACAGGTCGAACTGCCAGTCGTCGCCCGGGGCGGCGCCGGTCCACACGGCGCGGGCCGAGCGGTACGAGTCCTCCAGCCGGCCCACGATGACGTCCCACGAGTAGTGGGCCGCCGTGGCCAGGCCGCCCTCGCGCAGACGGTCGGCCAGGCCCGGCTCGTCGAGCACGCGGCGCAGTTGAGCGGTGAGGCCGTCCGCGTCGCACACGTCGGCCAGCAGCGCGTTCTCGCCGTCCCGGGCGTACTCGAGCACGCCCGCGTTACGGGTGGCCACGACGGGAGTGCCCGACGCCATGGCCTCCAGACAGGGCAGGGAGAAGGACTCGTACCGCGAGCAGCACACATACGCCGCGGCCCCCCGGTAGATGGCGGCCAGGTCCGGCTGCGAAGGGGCGATGACGACCTTGCCGAGCGGCTCCTGGGGCGGCCGGGGCGTCACCCAGACGAGGTCGGCCGAGGCGGACAGGGCGGACCACACCCGCCGCATCTCGGCCATGCCCTTGAACTCGTTGCCGTCCCAGCCGACGAAGAGCACGTAAGGACGATCCGACGCGGGCGCCGGCCCGGACGGGGTGAAGACCTGGGGGTCGACGGCGTTGTGCACCACCGTCGCGGCGACGCCGTAGCGCTCGCGCAGCACCTCCGCCACCGTGCCGGCCACCGTGATGGTGGCGTCGGCGGCGGCCAGGTTGCGGCCCACGACGTCGAAGGTCACCGGGTCCACCGCGTCGAAGAGGTGGAAGTCGCCCTGCTCGAAGTGCACGACGGGGGCCATACCGAGCGACCTCGCGGCGCGGATCTGGTCCCAGTAGCCGGCGACGATCACGTCGCACTCGGGCACGGCCTCGGCGAGCTCGATGCCGAAGGGGACGCGGCGGAAGCGGGCCCGCAGGTCGAACCAGTCCGGGGCGGCGAAGTGGCTGAGCACGGTGACGTCGTGGCCGCGGGCGGCGAGGCGGTTGGCGTGCTCGAACTGCACCCGCGCCCCGCCGCCGACGTCGGTGCGGGGCATGAGGTAGCACAGGCGCAGCGCGCGCGGGACCGGGCGGGCCTCGACCGGGCCGGATGCCGGCGTCGGCGGCAGGTCCCGGCGCGCCGCGTACTCGGCGTGGCGGGCCGCCGCGATCGCCGCCGGCAGGTCCGGTCGCAGCAGCGGCCCGGTCACGAGAAGTCGATGAGCGCGAACGGGTAGAACGGCACCTGTTCGAGCTGGTCGATGGCGAGCGGGGCCGGGCGGCCCTCCTGGTCGAGGGCGTAGAAGCCGCCGCCGCACTCGTCGCGGATGGTGCGCAGGATCCCGGCGAAGGGGGCCCGGTCTTCGCCGAGCATGACGGCGTTCCACTCGAAGACGATCCGGCCGATGCGGCGGGCCCGGATCAGGCCCATCATGCCCTGGAACGCGTGGAACTCGCCGCCCTCGATGTCGATCTTCAGCAGGTCGATGTGCGGGAGGTGGGCCAGCGCGTCGTCGAGCCGCACCGCGGGGACCTGGATCGTGGTGATGTCGTCGAGGCGGTGCTCGTGCTCGGGGCGCCGCTGGGTGGAGGAGTCGCCGACGAACCGGGACGAGGCGTGGAACCCGATCGAGCCGTTCCCGGAGTACGCCGCCTCGGTCCGCACCACGATGTCGTGGTCGGTCAGCCAGTTCAGCGACAGGTTGTCGCGCAGCAGCCCGGCGGTCGCCGGGTTGGCCTCGAAGGCGACCACCCGGCCGCCGGCGCCGACCTGGCGGGCCGCGAGCACCGTGAAGTAGCCGACGTTGGCGCCCACGTCGACGACGGTCTGGCCCGGGTGTACCGCGGTGGCGAAGTATCTGGTCAGCGGCGGCTCGATCGCGCCCCACGTGGTCAGCGCCGGCATGAGGCTGTAGTCGTCGGACGGGACCACGAGCATGCCGCCGTAGGCGAGCTCGATGAGCATCCGATCATTGCCGATGTACGTCCCGTGCATGGACTTCCTTCCAAGGTTGGCCGGCACGGCGGGGGCCGGGGCGGGAGAGGGCGGCGCGACGGCGGAGGCGAGGGCGAGCAGCGCGCGGGCGTTGTCGGCCGGACTGGCGCTCATCCCGACCCGGGCCACGGCGCCGAGCCCGTCCCCCTCGGCCTCGGCGTAGACGACGACGTCGGGCAGCTCCCGGCGCCCGGCGAGCTGGCGCACCAGGCCGGCCATCGCCTCGCCGACGGCCTCGGTCACCCGCGGCACGCCCTTGACGACCAGGGCCAGCTCGGAGCCGGGCAGGGCCGCCGCCACCTCGACCGCCCCGGCCAGCACCACGGCCGCGGTCTCGGCGAGGTCGGGGTCGACCAGCACGACGACCCGCGCCACCCCGTCGGCGGCCGGCGGGGCGACCACGGGCGCCGGCTTCGGCGGATCCGCCGTGTCCGACCGGTGCAACGACGCCGCCGACGTGTTCCAGCGGCGCACGGTGTAGGCGTCCGGGAACGGCTCGGCGGCGCGGTGCGGCTCCGTCCAGTGATACGGGAAGAACCGCTCCGGCCCGAGCACCGTGGCCGCCGGGCCGCCCAGCGCCTCCTGCTCGACGACGACCCGGGTCAGCAGCTCCGGCCCGGTCTGCTCGTCGCGGGAGCGGCCCGTCCGCGTGGCCACGGAGTCGGGCAGCGCGGCCACCACGGCGGCGATCGCCGGGTGGCCGGGCACGCAGCCGAGCAGGTCGTCGGTGAGCCGGAAGGCGTCCTCACGCACGCACAACAGCTCGACGCCGTCCAGCAGGGGCTCCAGGCCGCGCCGGCACTCCAGATCGGCGCCGGCCGCGATGCCGCCGTGCCGGAGCAGGATTTCGTACCGCAGGATGTCCACCTTGCGCGCCGGCGACCCGGCCGCGTCGAAGAGGGCCTGGTTGACCAGCGGCGGCACGTCCTCGTCGAGCCAGACCCGCAGCTGCCAGCCCGGGTTGCGGCGCCGCCAGGACTCGCCGAGGTCCCGCTCGCGCTCGGGCATCGGTCCGCCGAGCCAGATGCGGTGGATCACCTTCGGGATGCGCAGGTCTTGCAGTACCGCCGTCATCGCAGGCTCCCCACCAGGTCGCGCGCTTCGATGAGGCGCCGCAGCGTCTCGGCGATCGGGCCCCGCGGCAGCGGCAGGGCGTGCCGGGCCGGGTCGTGGCCCTCCACCGCGGAGAACGAGGCGACCAGGTCGCAGGCCCGCCACAGCTCGTCCGGGGTGTCGCAGGCGAGCACCTCGACCACGACGCCGAGGCCGATGTCCGGATGGCCGGCGAAGGTGTCCCCCGGCGGCACCCCGACCACGAGCACCGCGCTGCCCGCGGGCTCGGCCGACAGCGCCGTGGCCACCTCGCTCAGCAGCGGCGAGCGCGCGCCGACGCCGATGCGGGGCAGGCGTCCCTCGGCCCGGGCGGCGGCCCGGCGCGCGGCCAGCAGCCAGCCGAGCCCGGCCTCGATGGTGCAGACGGTGACCAGGTCCTCGTGCATCCGCTCCAGCAGCGTCCCCTTGCCCTTCCCCTGCGGGTCGGGCGTGCGGCGAAGCTCCTCCAGGGTCGACGGCAGGTCGGCGGTGAGCAGCCGCAGCCGGGCGTCGATGCGCCGGTCGACCTTGCGGATGGTGGCCTCGTACGTCGTGCCCCGATAGGCCGGCTGGGTGGCCAGCGACGGGTGCCGCTCGGCCAGGTGCGCCCGGGCCTGCCCGATCCGCCCGGCCCGGCGCATCAGGGCGGGCGCGTCCAGGCCGATGCGCACCCGCTGCACGGCGTGCCGGTTGAACACCACGCGCAGCCCGCGCGGCTTGCGGGCCAGGCGGTAGGCGAGGTCGGTGTCCTCGGCGAAGGGCACCTCGAAGCGGGCGTCGCCGAGCACCGAGCGGCGGATGCTCGACCGCCCGCCCCAGAACTGGCCCCAGTCCCCGAAGGTCAGGTGCCGCAGGCCCTCGTGGCTGCGGTACACCTGGCCCCGGAAGGCGAACCAGGCGTCCAGCTCGGCGGCCTTGTCGGCGCTCGGGCCGGTCCAGCCGAGCACCGCGTCCACCTCGTCGCCGTGCTCGGCGTACGTGCGCAGGTGCTCGGCGAGGCAGCGCGGCGCGGCCTCGTCGTCATCGTCGAGGAAGAGCAGGACGTCGCCGTTGCCGGCCTCGATGCCCACATTGCGGGCCTCCCCCGGGCCGACGTTGCGGTCCAGGCGGATGAATGTGAGGTCGAGGCGGTCCAGGAAGGGCATGACGAAGGGCTCGGCGGACTCGGCGGAGCCGTCGTCGACGACCACGACCTGGAACTTCTCCCGGGGCAGGGTCTGCGCGCACAGGGCGGCCAGGCAGTCGCGCAGCGGGCCGGGGCGCTCGTAGGTGGCGATGACGACGCTCAGGGTGAGGTCGGTCTTCGGCGGCTCGAGGTTGCCGGCGAGCTCGGCGTACACGTCGGCCCAGCCCTTGCCGGCGCGCGGGCTGGTGTGGTCGAGCACCGGGCTCGCCGGGTCGAGCCAGGCCGCCTGCAGGCCCCGGTGGTCGGCGATGCAGACGAGGTCGGCCCGGGTGAACTGGTCGGCCAGGAAGGCCTGGGCGGTCTCGTCGCGCGGCGGGTGCCAGCCGGCGTGCACGCTCGCCACCACCGGCAGGCCCAGCAGCCAGGAGCGCTCCAGCAGGGCGGCGTCCGCGAAGTCGCCGGCCAGGTGCAGGTGCACCACGTCGACCTCGCGGGCGGTCAGCAGCTCGGCCAGCAGGCGCTCCGAGGGCGTGTCGCCGAAGTAGGGGTCGGGCGCCGCGATGTCGAGGGCGAAGAGCCGTACGCCCTGCTCCAGGCTCATCTCGCGAAGTCCCGGGACGGCCGCGCGGACCGGCTCGATCGCCAGGACGTCCCACCCGCGGGCGGCCACCTGGCGGGCCAGTCCGATGCAGCGGCGGTACGCGATGGCGTCGCGGGACGGAAGGATCACGGCCACATGGGGCCGGCGTGTGTTGTTCCGCACACCGGCCCCATCGGCTACCGAATCAGACCTTTAGGAAAACCCGCTCGCTCTCGGGGGCCCGGTGCTGCGGCTGCGACCTGGGGCGCATGAACCGCGGCGCCCACCAGTTGGCGTCGCCCAGCAGGGTCATCAGCGAGGGCAGCACGACCGCCCGGATGATCGTCGCGTCGAGCAGGATCGCCGCCGCCAGGCCGACCCCGAGCTGCTTCATGTCGATCGTGCTCAGCGTGGCGAAGATGGAGAACACCGCCACCATCACCACCGCCGCGCTGGTGACCACGCCGGCCGAGCCCGAGATGCCCTGGGCGACCGCCTCGCGGGTGGTCAGGCCCCGGCGGACCGCCTCGCGGATCCGGCTGACCACGAAGACGTGGTAGTCCATCGAGAGGCCGAAGAGCACCACGAAGAGGAACAGCGGCAGCCAGGACACGACCGCGTCCATGGACTTGAAGCCCAGGATGCCCTCGGCCCAGGTGCCCTGGAAGATGAGCACCACCAGACCGTAGGAGGCCGCCGCGGACAGCAGGTTCAGCGCGATGGAGGTCAGCGCGACGACCACCGAGCGGAAGGTGAAGGCCATCACCAGGAAGGTCAGCACCAGCACGAAGGCCATGACGATCGGCAGCTTCTCCTTGACGTGCCCGGCGTAGTCCACGTCGGCGGCGACGAACCCACCGACCGCGACCTCGGCCCCCGACACCCCGCCGACCGTCTGCGGCACGAGCTGGGTGCGCAGCCGGTTCAGCGACTCCTTGGCCTGGTCGGAGCGGCCTTCGAAGGGCGTGGCGACGTCGAGCACGGCGACCTTGCCGTCCTTGGACACCTGCACGTCAGGAGCCTCGTCGAGCGGTGCGAAGAGCGGGTCGGCCGCGGCCCTGGTGGCCAGCTGGGTGAGCGCCGCCTTGGTCGCGTCCAGCTGCCCGGCGGGCACCCGAACAGCCACCGTGTGCACCGTGCCGTTGCTCGGAAAGGCCTTCACGAGCCGGTCGTACGCCTGCATGGCCGGGGTCGTGCGCGGCAGGTCCTCCATGCCGGGGAACGTCAGCCGCATGCTCAGCGCCGGCGCGGCCAGCGCCAGCAGGGCGAGCACCGAGATCGCGAGCGTCGCGGCGGGCCGGCGCAGCGCGGGCCGCAGCAGGGCGCCCCAGACGCGGGAGCCCCGGTCGTCGGTGCGGGGCCGGGTGAGGCGCCACAGCAGCGGCACCCGCGGCCGGTCGATCCAGCGGCCGAGCTTGGACAGCAGCGCCGGCAGCACGGTCAGCGAGCCGAGCACGGCGACCAGCACGACCAGGATGGAGCCCAGGGCCAGGGACGAGAAGACCACGTCGCCGGCGAGGAACAGCCCGCCCATCGCGATCGTCACGGCGATGCCGGAGACCACGACCGCGTGCCCGGAGGTCTCCGCGGCGATCTCGACCGCGTCGAGGTGTGCCCGCCCCTTGGCCCGCTCCTCGCGCTCGCGGCGCAGGTAGAACAGCGAGTAGTCGACGCCGACGGCCATGCCGATCAGCAGGATGACGCTGGAGGTGGTGTCGGTCGAGGGCACCAGGTGCGAGGCCAGGGTGGACAGGCCGAGCGCGGCGGCGACCGAGGACAGCGCGAGCAGGACCGGCACGCCGGCCGCGATGAGCGCGCCGAAGGCGACGATGAGGATGGCGAAGGTGACGGGCAGGCTGAGGTACTCGGCCCGCTTGAAGTCCGCGCCCAGCGTGTCGTCCATGGCCTTGGAGATCGACGGCCCGCCGGTCTCCTCCACCCGCAGGTCGGGATGCTTGGCCTGGACGTCCGCGGTCGCCTTCTGCAGCGGCCCGAGGCGGTCCCCGGCGGTGTCGGGGTCGCCCTTCAGGGTTACCCGGACCAGCAGGGCGGTCTTGTCGTGCGACGGCAGCGGGTCGCTGACGTCCGCGACGTCCGGCAGCGCCTTCATGGCGGTGGCGACGTCGGCGGCCGCGCCCATCGCGGCGTCGGTGTTCAAGGCGCCGGAGCGGGCGGTGATGAGCACGCTCTCGGTGGCCGGGTTGTCGAAGTGCCCGTCGTCCACGATGACGCCGGCCCGGCCGGACTCGCCGATGGCCTGATCCCGGTTGGTGGCATCGACGGTCCCCGCCGCGTTCCCGCCGATGAAGCAGACGGCGACGAACACGACCCACAATGCGATGGCGCGCCACGGGTGCTCGGCGCTCCAGCGTGCGACCCGAACAGTTATCGGTCTCTTCTCCACGGCAATGACGCTATGAATTCGCCGCGCCGCGGACATCCGGGCTGCACCCGGCCCGCACCCGGATCCAAGAACCGGGGGTTTCCCTGAGTATCAGGGCGCACCGCTGCCACCGGACGGCAACCGGACGGCAACCGAAGAAACCACCGGACTGCCTCAACATCGCCTCGGGCGCGCCGATTGCCCGAATGAGCAAGGATCGCTCATCCCGAAGGCCATGGACAGGCGACACACCGACGGGGGTTCGGTTCGCGTGCTCGAGGACATCACGTCGGTCACCCTGCACGGCGCCCTGGACGGGCTGGCCAAGCGGCAACGGGTGATCGCCGACAACATCGCCAACATCCAGACGCCCGGCTTCCTGGCCGGCCGGGTGGAGTTCGAGGACGCCCTGCGCACCGCGGTGCAGGCGGGCGACCCGCGCGAGGGGGCCATCACCACGGCCCGCTCGCTGGAGCCGACCCGGGAGGACGGCAACAACGTGAACCTCGACCACGAGGTGCTCTCGAACATCGACACCGGGCTGCGGTACCAGACGATGCTGCGCGCGACCGACGACAAGTTCGGCCTGCTGCGCGCGGCGATCAGGGGCTGAGCGCGATGGGCATCTTCGGGGCGATCGGCATCGCCGGCACGGGCGTCACCGTCTACCGCAAGTGGCTCGACGCCGTGTCGGACAACCTCGCCAACATCAACGACGCGGTGCCGACCAGCGGCGACGTGTTCCGGGCCCGGTACGTCCAGGCGCAGGCCGTGCACTACGGCAACGGCGACGGCGGCGTGGTGGTCTCCGGGACGGCCCTCGGCTCGCCCAAGGGCCGCCTGGTGTACGAGCCGGACAACCCGATCGCGGACCGCGAGGGCTACGTGAAGTACCCGGACATCGACCTGGGCTCGCAGATGACGCAGCTGATGATGGCGCAACGGGCGTACCAGGCGAATCTCACCGTCGTCGACCGCGCCAAGGACGCTTACCAGGCCGCGATCCAGGTCGGGAAGGGCTGACCCGCATGAGCATCGACGCCATCGCCCCGCTCGCGTCCATCACCCCGGTCAACGACCTGCTCGGCTCGACCGGCAGGCCCGTGCAGACCGGCTCGGGCGCGGACTTCGGCTCCATGGTCGCCCAGGGGCTGCAGAAGCTGCAGAACGCCCAGAACACCGCCGACGACCTGGCCGTGCAGGCGGCCACCGGGAAGCTCACCGACGTGCACGACTACATCATCGCGGCGACCGAGGCCAGCCTCGCCACGAGCCTCACCGTGGCCGTGCGCAACCGGGCCCTTGACGCCTTCAACGAGATCATGAGGATGCAGGCCTGATGCGCGACCGGCTCACCGCGCTCGGCCGCCGGGGCGTCGACGGCTGGAAGTCGTTCTCGCCCGGGCAGAAGGCCGTCACGGTCTTCGCCGTCCTGGCGCTCGCGATCGGCGGCTACTTCTTCGCGAGCTGGTCCGGCAAGCCGCAGATGGCGCCCCTGTTCTCCAACCTGGCCTCGGCCGACGCGAGTGCCATCGTCGACAAGCTCAACGCCGACGGGGTCACCTACACGCTCTCCGACGGCGGCGGCACCATCAACGTGCCGGCCGACCAGGTGTACGGGCTGCGCATCGAGATGAGCGGCGCCGGCCTGCCCGCACAGGGCGACGCCGGCTACGCCCTGCTGGACAAGCAGGGCATCATGACCAGCGAGTTCATGCAGCAGGTGACCTACCGGCGCGCCCTGGAGGGCGAGCTCGCCAAGACCATCAAGTCCATCGCCGGGGTTTCCTCGGCGTCGGTACATCTGGCCATTCCGCAGAAGGACGTCTTCACCGACGACCAGCAGGCGCCCACCGCCTCCGTGCTGGTGAACACCGGCACCAAGAACCTGACCGGCGACCAGGTGACCTCGATCGTGCACCTGGTCTCCTCCAGCGTGGAGGGCCTGGAGCCGCAGGCCGTCACCGTGGTCAGCGCCGGCGGCAAGGTGCTGTCCACATCGGACAGCGCCGGCGGGGGCGGCGGCCCGGACAGCTCGTCGGGCCAGACCAGCTCCTACGAGCAGCGGCTGCGGGCCGCGGTACAGACCATGCTCGACACCGTCGTCGGGCCCGGGCACTCGGCCGTGAACGTCACCGCCAACCTGAACTTCGACAACACCGAGACGAAGACGCAGAAGTACGTGGCCGACCCGGCCGTGCCGCCGCTGTCCGAGCAGAAGAAGTCGGAGCAGTACACCGGCGGCAACGGGGTGCCCGTCGGCGGGGTGCTCGGCCCGGACAACATCCAGGTGCCGAACGGGACCGGGGCCGGCGGGGACGGGCAGTACCAGCAGACGACCGAGACCCGCAACAACGCCGTCGGCATGGTCACCGAGACGACCAAGACCGCGCCCGGCCGGGTGAACAAGCTCGGCATCGCGGTGATCGTGGACAGCGCGGTGGCCAAGGTCGACCTCGCGCAGCTGCAGCAGCTCGTCTCCTCCGCGGTGGGCCTGGACCCGACCCGCGGCGACCAGATCGCGGTCAGCTCGATGGCGTTCGACACCAGCGCGGCCACGGCGGAGCAGAACGCGGCCAAGGAGGCGGCGAAGGGGCAGCAGGCGGAGGTTCAGCAGCAGTACATCCAGATGGGCGCGATCGCCCTGGCGCTCCTGCTGCTGCTCATCATCGCCGCCCTCGCCCAGCGCAAGCGCCGCAAGTCGGAGAAGGCGAAGCTGAGCGAGGAGCAGAACGCCGCGCTCGAGGAGATGCAGGCGGCGATCGAGGCGGCCCGGGCCAAGCTCTCGCTGGACGGCGGCGGCGGGCTGGGCGGCGCCGCGGCGCTGGAGGGCGGCGGCGCCCCGGGCGAGGAGTTCGACCGCGACGGGCGCTTCCGCGACCTGACCACGATGGTCGAGAAGCAGCCGGACGAGGTGGCCCAGCTCCTGCGCGGCTGGCTTGCCGACCGGCGGAGCTAGAGGTGGCCCAGCTCCTGCGCGGCTGGCTCGCCGACCGGCGGAGCTAGAGGTGGCCCAGCTCCTGCGCGGCTGGCTTGCCGACCGGCGGAGCTAGACCCGGCAACCGCAGGCGAAATGTCGGGCGCTGACGCGCCACGACATTTCGGACATATCACGATTTAGCGAAGCACGTCAAGCATAGAAGGTGGTAGATGAACACGGGCGAGATGACGGGGCTGCGCAAGGCCGCCATCCTGCTCGTGCAGATGGGCAAGGAGGACGCCGCCAAGATCATGGCGCACCTCCGCGAGTCGGAGGTCGAGGAGCTCACCGCCGAGATCGTGCGGCTCGGCCAGGTCGAGGCCGACATCGCCAACGTGGTGCTCGAGGAGTTCCACGACATGGCGACCGGGCACAAGTACGTCGGCCAGGGCGGCATGGACTTCGCCCGCGACCTGCTCGAGGCCTCCCTCGGCCGGGAGCGGGCCGGCGAGATCGTGGGCCGGCTCAACACCGTCTTCATGGACGTGCCGTTCGGCTTCCTCGGCCAGGCCGACCCCCGCCAGCTGCTGTCGTTCCTGCAGGACGAGCACCCGCAGACGATCGCGCTGGTGCTGGCCCACATGACCGCGACGCAGGCCTCGCAGATCCTCTCCGGCCTGGCCCCGGAGCTGCAGGCCGACGTCGCGCACCGCATCGCCGTCATGGACCGCACCTCGCCGGACATCATCCGGCAGGTCGAGTCCACGCTGGAGCGCAAGATGTCCTCGGTACTGCAGCCCAGCGACCTGTCCAACGTCGGCGGCCTGGAGCCGCTGGTGGAGATCATCAACCGGACCGACCGGGCCACCGAGCGGCTCATCCTGGAGGGCCTCGCCGGGCGCAACCCGGAGCTGGCCGAGGAGATCCGCTCCAAGATGTTCATGTTCGAGGACATCGTCTCCCTCGACGACCGCTCCATCCAGCTGGTGCTGCGCCAGGTCGAGACCAACGACCTCGCCACCGCGCTCAAGGGCGTGCGCGAGGAGGTGCGCCAGAAGGTCATGAAGAACCTCTCCGAGCGCGCCGCGGAGAACCTGGCCGACGAGATCGAGATGCTCGGCCCCGTCCGGCTGCGCCAGGTCGAGGAGTCGCAGGCCAAGATCGTCCAGGCCATCCGCACCCTGGAGGAGTCCGGCCAGATCGTGATCAGCAGGGGTGACGACGATGAGTTCGTGGGCTGAGTTCGAGCCCCCGGCGCCGGACGAGCAGGCGGAGGACTACCCGCTGGCGTTCCCGGCGCCGCCGAAGAAGCGGGCGGCCCCGCCGCGCAAGGCCTTCCCGCCGCCGCCTCCCCCGCCGGTGACCCCGGCGACGCGGGCCTTCCCCCCGCCTGAGGCGCCGGCCACGGTCCGCTTCGGCGAGAACGTGCTGCGCGACGCGCGGGCCACTGCGGCGCCCTCCGCCCGGTTCGACGTCGACCTGCGCGAGCGCGAGACGCTGCCGCCCGACCTGGTCGCGCGGTGGCGGGCCGAGGCCGAGGCGACCGGCTACGCCGCCGGGTGGGCCCAGGGTGTCCGCGAGGCGCGCGAGGCCGCCGTCGTGGAGGCCGCCCAGGCCGCCGAGGAGGCCGCGCAGGTGGCACAGATGCACCGGCACCGGGTCGAGCGGGCCGTGCAGGCGATCGGCCGGGCCGCGGCCGACCTCGACGCGCGGGTCGTCCCGGCCGCGGAGGACATCGAGGAGCAGATCCTGTCCACCGCCTTCGCGATCGCCGAGGCGGTGCTGCGCCGCGAGCTGCGCACCGCCGAGGAGCCGGGCCGGGAGGCGCTGGCCCGGGCGCTCGCGCTGGCCCCGGCGGGAACTGCGGTCACCGTACGCCTCAACCCGGCCGACCGCGTGACGATCGGGCAGACGGAACTGGTCATGGACGGCCGCACGGTGTCCCTCGTGGACGACCCGGGCCTCCTGCCGGGCGACGCGGTGGCGCTGAGCGATGCCACGACGGTCGACGCCCGGCTGGGCCCCGCGCTCGACCGGGTCCGGGAGGTCTTGGAGCAATGACATCCGCACTGCGGCAGCGGCTCGCGGCGGCCGCGCAGGCCGCGCATCCCCGCGTCAGCGGGCGGGTCGTGTCGATCATCGGGCTGTCCGTCACCGTCGCCGGGGTCGAGGGGCGGGTCGGGGACCTCGTCGAGATCGGCGACCCGGCCACCGGCGGGGTCGTGCCGGCCGAGGTCGTCTCCATCACCGGCGACCGGCTGGCCTGCCTGCCGCTCGGCCCGCTCTCCGGGATCGGCACCGGCAGCCCGGTGGTGAGCACCGGCGGGCCGCTGCGGATCCCGGTCGGCCCGCAGCTGCGCGGACGCATCCTCGACGGGCTCGGGCGACCGATGGACGGCGGACCCGCGCTCTTCGGCCTGGAGCACGTGCCGGTGGAGAACGAGGCGCCGGTCGCGCTGGCCCGGGGGCGGGTGCTCGAGCCGCTCTCGCTGGGGGTGCGGGCGCTGGACACCCTCGTGCCGTGCGGCCGGGGGCAGCGGATGGGCATCTTCGCGGGCAGCGGCGTCGGGAAGTCCTCGCTGATGTCGATGATCACCCGCGGTACCGACGCGGAGATCTCGGTCGTCGGGCTCGTCGGCGAGCGCGGGCGCGAGGTGCGCGAGTTCATCGAGAACGACCTCGGGCCGGAGGGACTGGCCCGCTCCGTAGTGGTCATCGCCACCTCCGACCAGCCGCCGCTGGTGCGCCTGCGGGCGGGCTTCGTCGCGACCCGCATCGCCGAGTACTTCCGCGACGGCGGCTCGGACGTGCTGCTGCTCATGGACAGCCTCACCCGCACCGCCATGGCCCAGCGCGAGGTCGGCCTGTCCGCCGGCGAGCCACCGGCCACCCGCGGCTACCCGCCGAGCGTCTTCGCCCTGCTCCCCCGCCTGCTGGAGCGGGCCGGCCCGGCCCCGACCGGCAGCATCACCGGGCTGTACACGGTGCTGGTGGAGGGCGACGACCACAACGAGCCGATCGCCGACTCGGCCCGCTCGATCCTCGACGGCCACATCACGCTGGACCGGCGCCTGGCCACGTCCGGGCACTTCCCCAGCATCGACGTGCTGGAGTCGGTCTCCCGGGTGGCCAACGCCGTGACCACGCCCGAGCAGCGGGCCAACGCCATCGCGCTGCGACGCATGCTGGCGGCCCAACGCGACGTGCGCGAGCTGGTGGAGATCGGCGCCTACGTGACCGGCACCAACCCGGACGCCGACCGCGCCCGCGAGCTGTGGCCGCGGATCAACGACTTCCTCCGGCAGGACATGGACGACACCACCCCAGCGCCCCGGGCGTGGCAGATGCTCGACACGCTCCTGGCAGGTGGCTGATGGCCAAGAACGGATTCCGGCTCGGCGCCGTGCTACGCGCCCGGAAGGCTCAGGAAGACCTGGCAAAGGCCGCGGTGGTACGCGCACGAGCCGACGCCACCGCCGCCGTGCAACGGGTGCGGGCCCGCGAACGCGACCTCGACGGCCGCACGGTGCTCGGCGGCGCCTCCGCGGCCGCGTTCGCCGCCACGCTGACCTCGCGCCAGGCCCTCGCCGGCGAGCTCGCCGCCGCGATAGCGCTGAGCCAGACCGCCGACGAGACCGTGCAGGAGCGCATGCGCGAGCTCACCGACGCCGCCGTGCAGCGGCGCACCATCGAGAAGCTCCAGGAGCGCCACGACGCCACCCGCAAGCGCACGGAGGCCGCGGCGGAGGCGAAGGCGGTCGACGACATCACCACCGCCGGCTCCTACTCGAACACCGTAGACCCGGAGGGACGCCCGTGACCGTGCTCGAGGCCCAGGCCCGCATTTCCGAGATCCGCTCGATGCTGGGCCGCCCGCAGCCCGCCGCGTCCGACGCCGCGTCGGCCTTCCGGGACACCCTGCAGTCCACTGTGGACTCCACCGCGACGGCCGTCCCGGCCACGTCCGCCATCGCCGCCGCGAGCCGCTCGGCCGGCGTGTCCGGCGCCGACGTGGTGAACGCCGCCGGGAAGTATCTCGGCACGCCGTACACCTTCGGCAGTAACACCCCGGAGAGCGGGCTGGACTGCTCCGGCCTGGTCCAGCGGGCCTACGGCGACCTCGGCGTGCGACTGCCGCGCACCGCCGCCGAGCAGGCCAAGATGGGCACCGCGGTGCCGTCGCTGGCCCAGGCCCGCCCGGGCGACCTGCTGGCGTTCGGCCGCCCGGTCAATCACATCGCCATCTACGCCGGCTCCGGCAAGATGATCGTCGCCCCGCACACCGGCGACGTGGTGAAGGTCGAGCCGGTCGCCGGCACGCCCACGGCGATCCGGCGCGTCGCCGCCCCTGCCACCACCCCGGCCCTGCGCCCGGCGGCCCTGACGAGCCCGGCCGCCCCGCTGTCGTCCTCCGTGCCCTACGCCGACCTGTTCCAGTCGGCCGCGGACCGGTACGGCCTGGAGCCCTCGCTGCTGGCCGCGGTGGCCAAGGTGGAGTCGGGCTTCAACCCGAACGCGGTCAGCGGCGCCGGCGCACAGGGCCTGATGCAGCTGATGCCGGCCACGGCCCAGGGCCTCGGCGTCGACGCCCTGGACCCGACCGAGGCCGTCGACGGCGCCGCCCGCATGCTGTCGAACAACCTGAAGCGCTTCGGTTCGCTGGACCTGGCGCTGGCCGCCTACAACGCCGGCGGCGGGGCGGTCAGCCGGTACGGCGGCATCCCCCCGTTCCCGCAGACCCAGGCCTACGTGCCGAAGGTGAAGGCGGCGATGGCCCAGCTCGGGACCGTCCTGGCCGCGGACGGGGGGCTGCTGTCGTGACCGTGCTCCCGCTCCCGCTCGCGGTGGCCACCCCGGCCAAGGGGGCGGCCCCCTCGCCGCGCGCCACCACCGCCTCCCCCGACGCCCCGGCGGAGGACTTCGCCGGGACCCTCGCCAACACGATCGAGGAGGCGCTGAGCGCCGCCGTCGACGACATGCCGCACGCCGCCACCGGGCAGCGCAGGCCGGCGGCCAAGGCCGGCGAGGCGCCCCCGGACGACGCGGGGGTCGCGCTGCTCCTGCTGATCCCACCCGCGATGCAGGCCGCCATCGCCGCGCCCGCCTTGACGACGCGGGCCCAGACCGCCGCCCCCGCCTTGACGACGCAGGCTCAGACCGCCGCGCCCGCCTTGACGACGCTGGCCCAGGCCGCCCCGGCTCAGTTGGCCGTCTCGTTCGTCCCGGCGGAGGCGGCCGCCTCCGGCACTGCGCCGAACCCGGGGTCGCTGCCGCTTCCGGGGGCTCCCACGCCCGCGCCGGCCGACCCCGGCGACCTCCGCTCCGTTCTCGCGGCGGACCTGGAGGCCAAGCTCGCCGCCACCGCCGGGAGCACCACCCCGACCGTCATCCAGACCGGCCCGCTGCCCAGCCGGCCCATGCCCGCGCAGGCCGCACCGATCACGCCGGTCGCGCTCATCGAGGTCCGGAACGAGGGCGCGGCGCCGGCGACGGTGGAGATCGCCGTCCCGGAGTCGGCGACCGTGGCCGTGGCCATTGAGGGCGGGGCCGCCGTCATCGCCGTCGAGGCGCCGGGGGTTCAGGCCGCACCACCACAGGGGGCGACCGCGCCGACCGATCCGGGCCCGACCGGCTTGCCGCCGGCCGCTGGCCGTCCGGCCGTCGTCACGCAGCAGGGGGCCGGGGTGGTGGCCGGCCAGGCCGCCTCCGCGATGCCCGACGCGGCGGCCCCGAGCACGCCGGCCGTGCCCGGGCCGGCCGGGGTGATAGCGGACGCGACCCGGCCGGTCGTCGCGGCACCGGCCACGGCGACGACGGCCCAGCCCCCGGCACCCGTCCAGGCACCGGCACCCACCCAGGCACCGGCTCAGGCACCGGCGCAGGCACCCGCGAGGGCATCGGCTCCAGCCGTCGCGCGGCCGGCGCCGGCCACCGATCCCGTCGTCGCCGCCGTCCTGCCGGGCGCGGTGGCGGCCGCGCCGGCCACCGCCTCGACGCCGGTCGCGGCGCCCGCCGCCGGGGCACCGGACACCGCCGCACCGGTCACCTTCCAGCAGGGCGGTCTCCAGCAGGGCAGCTTGCAGCAGGGCGCCTTCCAACAGGGCAGCTTCCAGCCGGGTGACGGCCGGCCGGGGAGTCAGCAGCCGGGGAACAACCAACCGGGCACCGCCGCTCCGGCCGGACCCGTCCTGCCCGCCGCGCCAGTCGCGCCACGACCCGCGGCCGCCGGCCCGGCGGGCGGCGCGCCCGTGCGCGACCCGGGTGTGGGCCAGCCGGCGGTGACGGACGCGACCGCGGCTGCCGTCCTCGCACCCTCTGCGCACCGGGCCGGCCCGGCGACCGTGCCGGACGCCGCCCAGAACGTCGCGCCGGGCGCCGACCAGAACGTCGTGGCGGGCGCGGTGCCGAATGCCGCGCCGAGTGCCGTGCCGGTGGCGGCGCCCACCACCCCGGCGCCCGCGGTGCCGCAACCCGCGCCGACCGGGACCGACGGCTGGGGCAGCGTGGCGCCGCAGCTGGTCAGCGTGCTCTCGCCGCTGCGCCGCGGGCCCGACGGGGTGCACCGCATGACGCTGCGGCTGCAGCCCGAGAACCTCGGGCCGGTCAGCGTCGTGGCCGAGGTGCGCAACGGCACGATCGCGGTACAGCTGCGGGCCGACCGCGAGGCCGGCCAGGCGGCCCTGCAGGCGGCGCTGCCCCAGCTGCGCCAGGACCTCACCGACGCGGGCTTCGCCGGCTGCGCGCTGGACCTGCACCAGCAGGACTCCCCCGCGGGCAACCAGTCGCAACATTTCTCAGGTTGGCAGCCGGAGGGACGATCTCAACGGCGTACGCCCGAAGGCGACCAAAGCTTCGCCATCGAGCCGCCGGCGCCGGTCGACGACGACGGCCTGGTCGACGTACAGCTGTAGAAGGGAGCCCGCCATTACAGCCCCGACGCCGGTCAGCGGCAACGTCGCCGACTACCTGCCGAAGAAGACCCCGGTCACCGGCAACGTCGCCGACTACATGCCGAATGCCAATGCCCCGGCCACCGATGCCCCGGCCACGACGACGAACAAGACGGACGAGCCCGCCAAGCCCGGCGGTGAGCTGGGCAAGGACGCGTTCCTGAAGCTGCTCGTGGCGCAGCTGAAGTACCAGGACCCGAGCCACCCGATGGACAACACCGAGTTCCTGGCGCAGACGGCCCAGTTTACGACCGTCGAGAAGCTCACCGACATGGCCACGGTCGAGCAGAACCTGCTGGCCGCTCAGCTCCAGCTCGGTGCGAGCAACCTGATCGGGCGCACGGTGACGTACACCGGCAAGGACGGCAAGGAACAGACCGGCGTGGTGACCGCCGCGAAGTTCGCCGGGACCACGACGACCGTGCGCGTCGGCGACGCGGACGTGGCGCTGGCCGACATCAAGCAGGTGACGGCCACCGACGCGGCGGCTCCGCCGGCCAGCGACAAGCCGGCTCAGCCGGCCACGCAGCAGGCCCCGCCCGCACAGCAGACGCCGGACACGCAGCAGGCCCCGCCCGCACAGCAGACGCCGGACACGCAGCAGACGCCGCAGACGTCCCAGCCGGCGGCGCAGCAGACGCCACCCACGCAACAAACGCCACAGACACCAACGCAACAAGCGCCGCAGACGCCACCGGCGACGCCAGCGCAACCACCCACTCAGGCGTCCTGAAAGGAAACCACCCCAGATGCTCCGCTCACTCTTCTCCGGCATCAGCGGCCTGCGCGCGCACCAGCAGATGATGGACGTCACCAGCAACAACATCGCGAACGTCAACACCGTCGGGTACAAGTCGGCCCAGACGGTCTTCGCCGACACGCTGAGCCAGATGATGCGCAGCGCCGGCGCCCCCCAGCCCGAGCTCGGCGGCACCAACCCCGCCCAGGTCGGCCTGGGCGTGCGGCTGGCCGCCATCAACACCAGCTTCGTGCAGGGCTCGGCCCAGACCACCGGCCGGGCGACCGACGTCATGATCTCCGGCGACGGCTTCTTCGTGGTGAACTCGACCAACGAGCAGCTGTACACCCGGGCCGGCGCCTTCAACTTCGACGCCGAGGGCAAGCTGGTCACCCCGACCGGCGCCGCGGTGCAGGGCTGGCCGGCGGTCAACGGCGTGGTCAACAGCAACGCGCCGCTGGGCGACATCCGGCTGCCGATGGGCACCCTGATCGCGCCCACGGCCACCACCGCCGCGGTCATCGCCGGCAACCTCCCGGCCAACGCCGGCAGCAACGCGACCACGATCTCGCGGACCATCAAGATCTACGACACCACCGGCGCGCAGCGGACCCTGCGGCAGCAGTTCATCTGGGACCCGTCCGCGCAGTCCTGGTCGCTGCAGCTCGACGACGGCAACGGCGGCGCGCAGAGCCCGCTGACCCCGCTGGTGTTCGGCAGCAACGGGCAGATCACGCAGCCGACGTACACCGACGCGGCCGGCGGCACGCACATCGGTATGCAGTACGACCCGTCGGGCAACGGCACCGGCACGATGATCGACGTCGACCTGGCCGGCCTGACCGAGTACACCGGCAACGCCACGGTGCAGCCGCTGAGCCAGAACGGCGCGCCGGCCGCGACGCTGCAGTCGTTCTCCATCAACCCCGACGGTCAGCTGGTCGGCATCTTCTCCAACGGCAACAAGCAGACCGTCGCGCAGCTGGCGCTGGCCAACTTCAACAACCCGCCCGGCCTGGAGAAGGTCGGCGACTCGCTGTACCGCTTCACCGTCAACTCCGGCCTGGCCCAGGTCAACGCGCCGGGCTCCGGCGGGCTCGGCACGCTGCAGAGCGGCGCGGTCGAGATGTCCAACGTCGACCTCGCCCAGGAGTTCACCAACCTGATCGTCGCCCAGCGCGGCTTCCAGGCCAACTCCAAGGTCATCAGCACCTCCGACGACGTGCTGCAGGAGCTGGTGAACCTCAAGCGGTAAGTCCTAGGAGGGCGCCGTGATACTGCTGACCCGCCTCAACGGCCCGGTCTTCGCGCTCAACCCCGACCTTGTCGAGCGGGCGGACTGCACGCCCGACACCGTCATCACCCTTGTCGACGGCACGAAGTACCTCGTCGCCGAGTCGCTGCCGGAGGTCGTGGGGCTCATCCGGCACTACCGGGCCTCGGTCGTCGCCGAGGCCCAGAACCTCGCCGGGCAGACACCGGAGGAGCGGGCCGAGGCCGCCGCGGAGCGGGTCAAAGAGACCAACGTCGTCCGTCTGCACCGTCGGGAGCGCTGAGCACCATGGATCCGGCAACCCTCGTTGGCATCGTCCTCGCCTTCGTCGCGATCTTCACCGCGATGATCCTCGAGGGCGGCAGCCCCGGGTCGATCTTCCTGGCCGCGCCGCTGGTGCTGGTCTTCGTCGGCACCATCGGCGCGGCCATGGCCGGCGGCATGCTCAAGGACATCATCGGCCTGGTCGACTCGCTGAAGCGGGTGACGCTGTCCAAGTCGGCGGTGTACGACTCGCTCGTCGACGACATCGTGAAGCTGGCCGAGAAGGCCCGCCGGGAGGGCCTGCTGGCCCTGGAGGACGCGATGAAGGAGGTGCAGGACCCCTTCCTGAAGAAGGGCCTGCAGCTGGCCATCGACGGCACGGACTCCGAGGAGCTGGCCGCCATCCTCGAGGCCGAGGTGGAGGCGAAGAAGAAGGCCGACAAGCAGGCCGCGACGATCTTCACGGCCATGGGCGGCTACGCGCCGACGATCGGCATCATCGGTACCGTCATCGGCCTCATCCACGTGCTGGAGAACCTCAGCGAGCCGGCCAAGCTGGGCGAGCTGATCGCCGGCGCGTTCGTGGCCACCCTGTGGGGCGTGCTGTCGGCCAACGTCATCTGGCTGCCGATGGGCGCCAAGATGAAGCGCCTGTCCGACATCGAGTGCGGGCAGATGGAGCTCGTCATCGCGGGCATCATCAACATCCAGGCCGGTGCGAACCCGCGCCTGGTCGCGCAGAAGCTGCGCAGCCTCCTGCCGCCCGGCGCCTCGAAGGAGAAGGAGAAGGCCGCCTAGGCCATCATGGCGGGATGCGTCCCCTGCACCCGTCGGCCGTGCCCCCGGAGATGATCGAGCTCGCCACCGAGCGCCGGTTGGCGGGCGACTGGCGCGGGGCGTGCGCGGCCGCGAACGTGGACGTCCACGTGGACCTCGACCTCGCCGGGACCGCCGGGCCGGCCGAGGCGGACCTGCTGCACCTGGCGCCGGACCTGCTGCGGTGGTACCTCCCGCGAGACAAGCGCAGCGGATACTTCGAGCCCGCCGCGCACTACCGGCTGGGCCGCTGGCTGACGGTCAGCACCCCGGCGGCCCTGCGGGACCCCCAACGCCTGACGCTGCGCCTCGGCACCACCGGGCTCGGGTCCGGCGCCCGCCGGAAGTCGCTCCCCCGCTATTGCTGGGATTTCCGGTGTACCGCGGAAATCCTCGACCAATGCGGCGGAGCGGACCGCCTGCCGTTCTTCACCCGCGCCGGCGAGCGACTGACGAGCGCCGAAACGGCGGCCGAGCGCGCGATCGAGCTGGACGAGGCCGGCCGGCACGTCGAGGCGTGGTCGGTGGCCGGCTTCACGCTCGACAGCCAGATCCTCGACGACGGCCGGTGGGGCAACTACATCTTCCAGATCCCGCCGGGCGACGTCGCGCGCCGCCGCCGCGCCCCCGACAGCAACCTGCGGTGGCAGTGGCCGCCGCACACGCGGGTGCCCACCCTGATCCGCCGGCACCTGGCCGAGCTCGGCCGCAGCGCTGACCTGGTCAAGGTGCCGCGCAACTCCGTGACGCTCGTCATCGACGTCGAGCGGCCCCTTGCCCGGCTCATCCCCAAGCGCACCGGCAGCGAGGACTGGGATCGGCGGCGCCGGGCCGAGCGCGAGGAGTTCGGCGTCGAGCTGCCGGACGTCCCGTCGATCCCGGCCGAGCTGCTGCGCCGGCCGGAGCTCTTCGAGGCCCTGCGGTCGGGCCGCCTCGCCCCCGACGACCTGCACCCGATCGTCCACGGCGTCCTGTTCCCGCAGCGCCACGGGCCCGGACCTCGCCCGCGCGACCAGCTGTCGCTGAGCGTCGGCGTGCGCTGCCTCGGCGCCAACCACAAGGTGCGCATGGTCGACGGGCGCATGGTCTGCCCGCACACCGAGGAGGAGCTGGCCCGCGAGCGCGTCCTGGCCGGGCTGGGCGGCGCCCGCCTCGGCTGCCTGGACGTGTACGACGGCTGGCGGGCCCCCGGCACCGCCGCCCTGCCGGAGCAGCTGCGCCGCCTGCGCGACCGGCTCGCGGTCATGCTCGTGCACGGCGACCGGTGGGGCGTGGAGGAGGAGCTGCGCCGCGGCCTGGACCCGGGCTTCCGCACCGAGGACGGCCGCGCGATCGCCGATTTCCTGAGCTGAGGGCCCGCACCAGGAGGCTCCCCCGCGGCAACCGTCCCGCACTCACCCGTCGGGCGGTTGGGCCGATCTCATCCCCGACGGCGTGACAGGGCGCCGGCGGATTCGGAGGGGGCTGCCGTGAGTGGTGGTGGACACGCGGCGAAGGCCGGCGCGCACGCCAAGCACAAGAAGGGCGGCCACGAA
>NZ_BAAARV010000038.1:0-24296 GCF_039532525.1 Dactylosporangium salmoneum | reverse complement strand
ATCGGCGCGCCAACCGGCGCACCGGTGGTGGGGTTCCACAACCGCACCGTGTAGTCCTCGCTGCCCGAGGCCAGTAACGTCCGCCCGTCCGGCAGCGGCACCGCCACCAACGCCTGGACCCAGCTGGTGTGGCCGGTCATCGGCGCACCAACCGGCTCACCGGTGGTGGGGTCCCACAACCGGACTGTTTTGTCCCGGCTGCCGGAGGCCAGCAGCGTCCGCCCGTCCAGCAGCGGCACCGCCACCAACGCCTGGACCGAGCGGGTGTGGCCGGTCATCGGCGCGCCAACCGGCGCACCGGTGGTGGGGTTCCACAACCGCATCGTGTAGTCCTCGCTGCCGGACGCCACCAACGTCCGCCCGTCCGGCAATGGCACCGTCACCACCACCGTGACGTCGCTGGTGTGGCCGGTCATCGGCGCACCTACCGGCGCACTGGTGGTGGGGTCCCACAACCGCACCGTGTAGTCCTCGCTGCCCGAGGCCAGCAGCGTCCGCCCGTCCGGCAATGGCACCGCCACCAACGCCTGGACCCACGAAGTGTCGCCGGTCATCGGCGCACCAACCGGCTCACCGGTGGCGGGGTCCCACAACCGCACAATGCCGTCAATGCTGCCGGAGGCCAGCAGCGTCCGCCCGTCCGGCAATGGCACCGTCACCACCACCGTGACGTCGCTGGTGTGGCCGGTCATCGGCGCACCTACCGGCGCACTGGTGGTGGGGTCCCACAACCGCACCGTGTAGTCCTCGCTGCCCGAGGCCAGCAGCGTCCGCCCGTCCGGCAGCGGCACCACCGCCAACGCCGTGACGTCGCTGGTGTGGCCGGTCATCGGCGCACCAACCGGCTCACCGGTGGCGGGGTCCCACAATCGCACAGTGTGGTCCTGGCTGCCGGAGGCCAGCAACGTCCGCCCGTCCGGCAATGGCACCGCCACCAACGCCTGGACCCAGTTGGTGTGGCCGGTCAGCGGCTCACCTACCTGGTCATCGGTGATGGGATCCCACAACAGCACCGTGTGGTCCTGGCTGCCGGAAGCCAGCAACGTCCGCCCGTCCGGCAATGGCACCGCCGCCAACGCCGCGATGTGGCCGGTCAGCGGCTCGCCTACCGGCTCACCGGTGGCAGGATCCCACAACAGCACCGTGCCGTCCATGCTGCCAGAGGCCAGCAACGTCGATCCGTCCGGCAGCGGCACCGCCGCCACCGACAGAACCTCGTCAGTGTGGCCGGTCAGCGGCTTACCTACCGGCTCACCGGTGGTGGGGTCCCACAGCCGCACCGTTTGGTCCCGGCTGCCAGAGGCCAGCAACGTCGACCCGTCCGGCAGTGGTACCGCCGCCAACACCGTGACGTCGCCGGTGTGGCCGATCAGCGGCGCACCCAATGCCGGCGGCGCGGTACTCCACACCGGCTCCACCACCGACCCGCCGCCCCAACCGGCCACCCGCGCTCCAACATCAACCGCCGCGAACCCCGACACCGCCATCCGCAACCGATCACCCTGCCCCGCAACCGACACCCCCGCAGCCGGCAGCCCCGCAGCTGCCAGCACCACCGCCCACACCCGACCCCGCTCACCAGCGCTGTGCAACGCCAGCAGCAACACCGCGGGATCCACATCGGACAACAACCCCGGAGCCGCTACCAACTCATCCAACCGGCCCGCCGCCGCAGCCAACCCCACCAACCGCCGCACCCCACCGGCCGGCACCGCCGACCACCCCACCAACGTCGCCAACAACAACTCACGCTCAAACACCGAAGCCGCGCCATCCACAATCGCAACCCCCAATGTCACCACGACCGCCCGAATAACTACCAGACGCCCGCAACCAGGCTGGAACGGAGCGGGTGGGCCGATCCCCTCTGTTCCAGCCGCTTCTTGGTCGTCAGCCGTTCGGGCGCCCCTTTACGGGACCCGCTGCGCTGCCGCACCGCGGTGTCTGTCCGCTCCAGCCATGCCGCTACGCCCACGTCACTGCCGCGGGCGCACCCACCAACCGCGCCCGGTTCTGACACGCAGCGCGGAGGCGGTGGACGGGCACTTCGCGGCGCCCACCAGAGTGGGGCAAAAGCTAGACCCCCTGAACGGATCAAGGACCGTTCCGATGATTGGAAACGGCCCTTGAGCTGCGGTGGGCGATACTGGGATCGAACCAGTGACCACTTCGGTGTGGATAACGTCCGTCGATCTTGGCGACCTCTGCAAACGGCGTTGTCGCTGGTCACGCTCGTGCTGTCGCCGGGTCTGACTGGCGCGCATTCAGGCGGCGATCGATCAGCTTGGGTACGTGCGCGGCGTGGTCGACGGTGTGCTCGCTCCGCATCATCTCCGCAACGGGTTCGCAACCTGGGTGTTCCAGCCCGCCGCGACCGGTTGGTTCCCGCCGAAGGCGCCCCGGCTGGCTCGCCCGGTGCCGGTGCTGGCCGAGCTGTGGCCCGGTGTGCTGCTGCGAGGCAGCAATGGGGCGGATCGGGCTACCGCGTGCTGGCTACCGATCGCCCGGGGTCTGACCCCGCATGGCCTGCGGCACTCGTACAAGACGATGATGCTGGAACTCGGCACGCCGCAGGTGCTCATGGATGAGCAGCTGGGTCACCTCGACCCGTCGATTCAGGGCCGGTACTCGCACGTGACCGCGCGGATGATCGCCGGGCTCCTCGGTGGCCTGACGGAGGCGTGGGAGGCGGCGCTCCAGGTGCGGCGGGAGATGTGGCCGGGCTCACCCGTGCAGGTGCTCGACGTGGTCGGGCGCGGAAGCCTCAATGCAAGATCGTCTCCAGGTTCTCTCCTGATCTTGGCCGCGGGCGCCAAAACGGCCGCTCCTCAGGTGAGGAAAGCGGCCGTGACCTGGAACAACTGCGGTGGGCGATACTGGGATCGAACCAGTGACCTCTTCGGTGTGAACGAAGCGCGCTCCCGCTGCGCCAATCGCCCGCGGAGGCCAACTGTACCGCATGGGCGGACCGGGGCGCGACTCGGTATCCCCCGTGTCGGTAGGGTGGGGGGTCTATGGCGCCGTATGCACTGCTCATCCTGCCCTCCAGTAATCGCGTGTACGCCGACTCCTCCGTCGAGCTCACCCAAGCCGAGATCCGGGCGTTCGACCGAGGGGTGCTCGGCGGGCGGCTGGCGGAGATATCGGCGACGGACATCCACGGGGTGCCGTACGTGACGTTCGAGGCCGAGGGGCTCACCGGCGAGGAGCTGGCGGCGCTCGGGAACCTGTCGTCCGGTTACGCGCTGTTCGAGCGCGTCGGCGAGCTGCTCCGGCCCGTCGCGATGAGCAAGCTCGATCGGTTCGACGATGATCTGGTCACGATCCTGAAGTACCAGGGGAAGACCAATGAGCAGTTCACCAAGCTGCTGCTCAACGTCACGCTGCTCGCGTCGGATTTCGCGGGGGAGATGCTGCGGCGGCGCTTCCGGGTGTTCGATCCGCTCTGCGGGCGGGGCACGACGCTCAACCAGGCGCTGATGTACGGCTTCGACGCGGCCGGCGTGGATCGGGACCAGAAGGACTTCGAGGCGTACTCGGCCTTCATCCAGACCTGGCTCAAGCGTAAGCGGCTCAAGCACAAGGCCGAGGCCGGGCCCGTGCGGCGGGAGCGGCAGGTGGTCGGGCGGCGGCTGCGCATCGAGCTGGCCGCGGACCGCGAGGACTACAAGTCGGGGGACACGCAGCAGCTCGACGTGGTCAACGTCGACACCATGCGTTCGGCCGAGTTCTTCAAGGATGCCTCGTTCGACCTCGTGGTGACCGACGCGCCGTACGGGGTGCAGCACGGCAGCCGGACGGCCGGCAAGGGGCTGGCCCGCAGCCCGGAGGACCTGCTGGCCGAGGCGGCGCCGGTGTGGGCGCGGCTGCTGCGGCCGGGCGGGGCGATGGGCGTGGCGTGGAACACGTTCGTGGCCAAGCGCGAGGTGGCCGCCCAGCGGCTGGCCGAGGCGGGGCTCGAGGTGGTCGAGGACGAGCCGTACCTGTCGTTCCGGCACCGGGTCGACCAGGCGATCCTGCGCGACATCATCGTGGCGCGCAAACCCCGCTAGGGCCAGGGGATCTCCGGGTCGGGGTGGTAGCCGATGCCCCGGTGCGCCCACCGGGGACCGTGGGCGGCCAGCCGGGCTCGGAAGCCGGGCCAGTCGCGGGCGGGCTGGGGCGACCAGGCCAGCTCGGCGATCGCGGGCAGGCGGGGGAAGGCCAGCAGGTCTATGTCGGCCTCGGTCGCGACCGTCTCGGTCCACAGTGGAGCCTCGACGCCGATGACGTCCGGGGCGCCGGGCAGGAGGGTGGCCGGATCCCAGTCGTAGGCGGTGCGGGTCGAGACGTGGCCGGCCCAGTCCAGGCCGATCGGGGTTTCCGGGGTGTACTTCATGTCGAGGTACACCCGATCGGCCGGCGACAGCAGGATGCGGTCGCCCTGCGCGATGGCGGCCCGCACGTCCTCGTCGGGTTCGGGCGTGTGCCCCCAGTACTGCGCGATCCGCCCCGGCTCGCGCGCGGCCGGGCCGACCTGGTGCCAGCCGACGACCGTCTTGCCGAGCGCCGTGACCATCGGCTGGACCCGGCGCAGGAACTCCAGGTAGTCCGCCGTCTGCGTGCTCTGGGCCTCGTCGCCGCCGATGTGCAGGTACGGCCCGGGCGTCAGCGCGGCGACCTCCTCGAGCACCTGGCGGGCGAACGTGTAGGTGACGTCCTTGCCCACGCTCAGCGTGCTGAAGCCCACGTCCACGCCGGTGTAGGCCGGCGGCGCCACGCCGTCGTCGTTGAGCTCCGGGTAGGCGGCGAGCGCGGCGTTGACGTGGCCGGGCATGTCGATCTCGGGCACGATCGTGACGTGCCGCGCGGCCGCGTAGCGGACCAGTTCGGCGTACTGCGCCTTGGTGTAGTGGCCGCCCGTCCCGCCGCCGACCTGCGTCGCGCCGCCCACGGTGGCCAGGCGTGGCCAGGCGTCCACCGCGATGCGCCAGCCCTGGTCGTCACTCAGGTGCAGGTGCAGGATGTTCATCTTGTACCGCGAGAGCCGGTCGACGAACCGCATCAGCACCTCGACGCCGAAGAAGTGGCGGGCCACGTCGAGCATCGCGCCGCGGTACCCGTACCGCGGGCGGTCGGCGATCCGTCCACCCGGGACGGTCCACGGTCCAGCCTGGACGGTCCGTGCTTCCACAGTGGACGGGAGCAGCTGCAGGAGCGTCTGGACGCCGTAGAACAGCCCGGCCTCGGCCCGGGCCGTCACGGCGATGCGCCGCTCGTCGATCTCCAGGACGTACGCCTCGGGCGATGTCTCGGGGATCTCGGCGAGGACGAGCTCGATGCCGTGCTCGACGGGCCCGTCGACGACCGGCAGCGGGAAGCCCGTCGCCGGCCGGAGCGCCTCGGCAAGCTGCTGCCCGGCGAATGCCGAGCCGGACCGGATCGTGGCGCCGGGCCGCAGCGTGAACAGGACGCCGGGGGAGGGGATGACCTCCGCCGGCATCGGCACGACGGTGAGCTCGTCGATCGTCAGCACGCCGCCTATCGTGCCAGCGTCCGGCCTTTCCGGCGCGCCGATCGACCGGCGTGTCCGTCGTGCGGGCGTTCGGGGTGATCACCGGGAGTCGAACCCGGACCTCCAGAGCCACAATCTGGCGTGCACGAACCCGTACACCATGACCACCATCGTGCTTGACAATTGCGCTCCCCCGGCTGGATTCGAACCAGCAGCCTTGCGATTAACAGTCGCCTGCTCCGCCGATTGAGCTACAGGGGAATGCCGACATTCGGTGCCGCTCCCTCGCATGGATTCGAACCACGTCCTCGGCGTCCAGAGCGCCGCGTCCTGCCGATTGGACCACGAGGGAATGCAGTCGGGAACCGGGGAGTCGAACCCCGCACTTCCTGGTCCCAGGCCAGGTCCGGTCACCGCGCCGGTCGTTCCCGAGATGGGAGTACCAACAAAAAAGCCCGCCCCGGAGTGCGGGACGGGCGGCCGAGGAAAGGCCTACACCCGTCGCCGTCGCGGCTGATTCTGATGCATCATTTCCGGCTCCTCGGTTCGTCCGTCGGGCTGTTCACGAACGACAATACGAGCCGCATCGCGAGCGCGGCAACGCAATTTACGGCTGGGCCCGCATCCCGGCGAGCAGCAGGTCGGTCAGCCGGTCGACGGCCGTCGGCCGCCCGCGCAGGGCCGAGATGGCCAGCAGCCCGGCCCGCACGTCGTCGACGGTGAGATCGCCCCGCACGGCCCCCGCGGCCCGGGCCCGCTCCACCAGCCCGGCCAGCGCCGCCGCGTGCGCCCGCCGCGCCTCGGCGAACTGCGCCCCGGCCGCGAACAGGGCCTCGTTCAGCGCCCGGTCGGCCAGCTGGCGCGCGGCGAAGCGGCGCACCGTGCCCGCGAGCGGCCGCCATGGATCGGGATCGCCCAGCGCCGCGTCCAGCTCGGCGGCGCACTCGGCGACCCGCTGCGCGAGCACCGCGTCGAGCAGCGCCGCGTGCGTCGGGAAGTGCCGGTACACGGTCGCGACGCCCAGACCGGCGCGGGCCGCCACCGCGCGCATCGGGGCCTGCACCCCGCCGTCGGCGAAGGTGGCCCGCGCCGCCTCCACGATCAGCGCGCGGTTGTGGGCCGCGTCGAGGCGCATCTTCTGAGGCAACGTCACCCGCGGGTCTCTCGTTTCCGGCGTACGGCGGCGATCCGCTCCTACGGTAGCCCCATGCGAGCGGTGCGGTACGAACGAATCGGTGGCCCTGAGGTGCTGGGCGTCGGCGAGATGGAGGAGCCCCACGCGGGCCCGGGCGAGGTGCGCGTCAGGGTGCGGGCGGCCGGCATCTCGCCGGTGGACGTCAATCTGCGCGCGGGGCACTCCCCGTCGGCGGCCGGCCTGCGCCTGCCCCACGTCCCGGGCGTGGACGCGGCCGGCGTCGTCGACGAGGTCGGCGAGGGCGCGGACGCGAGCGAGGGCGACGAGGTGTTCGGCTACGTCGACGTGGCCCGCCTGGGCGGCGCGACCGCGCAGTACGCGGTGCTGCGGCGCTGGTCCGCCCGCCCGGCGTCGATGCCCTGGGCCGAGGCCGGCGCGGCCGGCACCGGCATCGAGACGGCCACCCGGGCGCTGGACCGCCTGGGCGTGACGGCCGGGGCCACGCTGCTGATCGACGGCGCCGCGGGCGGGGTCGGCAGCATCGCGGTCCAGCTGGCCGTGGCCCGCGGCGCCCGCGTGCTCGGCACCGCCCGCCCGGAGAGCCACGACTTCCTGGCCGCCCTGGGCGCCACCCCCGTCCCGCGGCTGCCCACCAGCCTGGGCCCGGTCGACCTGGCCCTCGACGTGGCCGGCGCCGGCTCCCTGCCCGAGCTGATCAGGCTGACCGGAACCCCCGCCGGCGTCCTGACCATCGCCGACTTCAGCGGACCCGCGCTCGGCGTCCCCGTCTCGGTCGGCGCGCTGGGAGGCGAGCCGGAGGGCACCCACGGCCTCGCCGCCGCCGCGGTACTCCACGAGCAAGGCCTCTTCCGGGTCCCGATTCAGCAGGTGTACGCCATGTCGGCCGCCCCGCAGGCCCACGCCGACTTCGAGACGGGCCCGCGGCGGGGCAAACTCGTCATCGAGGTCGGCCCCCGCCTACATTGAGGGGGTGATCGTCGTCGACGCGGCCTCGACGGTGCCGCCCTTCGAGCAGCTGCGCGCCCACTTCGCGACCCAGATCCGCGAGCACACCCTGGCGGTGGGCGAGCGCCTGCCGACCATCCGCAGCCTGGCCGCGGAGCTGGGCCTGGCGGTCAACACGGTGGCCCGCGCCTACCGCGAGCTCGAGGACGCCGGCCTGATCGAGACCCGGGGCCGGGCCGGCTCCTTCGTCTCGGCCGCCGGCTCGCAGGCCCTCGAACGGGTCCGCCGGGCCGCCGCCGACTACGCCGCGGTGGCCGCCGCCGCCGGTCTGCCCCCGGCCGAGGCCCTGCGCATCGTCGAGGTCGCCCTGCGCCCGGCCTAGATCGCAGACTGCCGGACGTTGCATTCGGTCCGGAGAATGTGACGCATGGCGACGGTGAAGGTCGGTGGGCCGCGAAAGCGGGCGGCGCCGCTAGGGGCGGGTGCGCTGCGGGGGGCGGCGCTGCGGGTACGTCGGGTAGAGCGGCTTGCCCTGCGCCTCGCGCTGCGCCTTGGCCTTCGCCGCCAGGCGGCTCAGGTAGATCAGCGCGCCGCCCAGGACGCCGACGTCGTCGAGGTAGATCGGGTCGGGCAGCAGGTCGATGGGGAAGATGGTGTAGGCGATGGCGCCCCAGAAGACCCACTTGCCACCCAGGCCCATGGCCTGGAGGGCCTTGCCGGTCTTCCACACCCGGACGGCCAGGACGATCGCCAGCACCAGCACGGCGACCAGCAGTAGCCCGCCGATCACGAAGAGTGCGTAGAACAAGTCGTCCGACATGGATCGAGTTTACGGGTGATACTGCCCGCATGCCCGTCGAGCCACCCGTGATCGTCAGCAGCGACCCGTCGTCGTTTCCCCATTCGGTGCTGCGGGACCGGCACCCGGCGATCGTGCGGCGGGTGCTTGCCGATCATCCGTACCCGCCCGAGGTACGGCAGCGGCTTGAAAGGCTCTTGCAGTCCGATGCCGTGACGCCGCTGGAGGCCGGGGCGCACGACGCCGAGCAGTGGTCCGCGTGGGGTGAGGGGATGTACGGGCGGTCGTGGTACGACGTGCCGTTCCTCTGGGCCGAGAACTACTTCTACCGCCGGCTGCTGGAGGCCGTGGACTACTTCGCTCCGGGTGCCTGGCGGGGGATCGACCCCTTCGGGCCGCAGAAGGCGGCGGACCTGCCCGGGCCGCAGGAGCTGGCCGAGCTCGACGCGCTGCAAGAGCTGCCCGAGGAGGAGCAGGCGGCCGGCGTGGTGACGGCGGCGCTGTGGGGCAACCGGGCCGACCTCGGCTTCCGGCTGGTGCAGCGGGCGGAGCAGCCTGCCGGCGAGCTGCTCGTGGACGAGCGCAAGCGGATGTGGGAGGTGCTGCGGGGCGGCGCGGTGGTGCTCGTGGCCGACAACGCCGGGCGGGAGCTGCTGCCCGACCTGGTGCTGCTGGACTTCCTGCTGAGCACCGGGCGCGCGGCGCGGGCGGAGCTGCACGTCAAGCCGGCGCCGTACTTCGTCTCCGACGCCCTGGCGGCCGACGTGCTCGCCGAGCTGGCGCGGTTCCCGGAGGGCAGCGCGGTCGGCGGACGGCTGGCCGCGGCGCTGCGCGACGGGCGGCTGCGGCTGCACACGGAGGACTTCTACTGCGCGCCGCTGACCTTCCACGCGGCGCCGGAGGGGCTCGCCGCGCGGTTCGCGGCGGCGGAGCTGACGATCCTCAAGGGGGACCTCAACTACCGCCGCCTGGTGGGGGATCGAGACTGGCCGGCGACCACCTCGTTCGAGAGGGTCACCGACTACTTTCCGGGGCCCGTCGCGGCGCTGCGGACCGTGAAGTCGGACGTGGTGACCGGGCTGGACGAGGGCGCGGAGCGGAACCTGCCCACCTCATGGCGCACCAGCGGCGCTTTTGCGCTCATCCAAGTTCGCGCCTGAGGCGGAGGAGGCGGAGGAGAAGGTCGGGCCGGCCCAGGACTTGCAGGAGTTCGTCATGCTGTGCACTCTGCCGTCAAGGACTTGGCGGCCACTTGCGGTCCGCTTGCGAAGAGCCTCAAGCGTGTCCCCGGTCACGCGGGGGAGGCGTGCAAGGCTTGGTACGTGAGCCGAATTCTCATCGTCGATGATGAGCCCCAGCTCGTCCGGGCGCTGCGGATCAACCTTGTGGCCAGGCAATATGACGTCGTGGCGGCCACCACGGGCGGGGAGGCGCTGCAGGCGGCGGCCCAGGAGCGGCCAGACCTGGTGGTGCTCGACCTGGGGCTGCCCGACCTCGACGGCGTCGACGTGATCCGCAAGCTGCGCTCCTGGAGCCCGGTGCCGATCCTGGTGCTGTCCGGCCGGGCCGACTCGCGGGACAAGGTCGAGGCGCTGGATGCCGGGGCCGACGACTACGTGACCAAGCCGTTCAGCATCGACGAGCTGCTCGCCCGGGTCCGGGCGGTCACCCGGCGGCTGGGCCCGGCCGACCCGCTCGGGTCGGTGACGATCGGCGGGCACGAGGTCGACTTCGCGGCCCGCACGGTCGGCGGCGGGGTGCACCTCACCAAGACCGAGTGGGAGCTGCTGGAGGTGCTGGCCCGCAACCCCGGCAAGCTGGTGAGCCAGCGGCAGCTCCTGCAGGACGTGTGGGGGCCGACCTACCTCAAGCAGACGCATTACCTGCGGCAGTACGTCACCCAGCTGCGCCACAAGCTGGAGCAGGACCCGGCGCGCCCCCGCCATCTGCTGACCGAACCGGGAATGGGGTATCGCTTCCAGCCTTAGGCTCACCCCGGCGAGTGGCTTTTGCCCGACTGGCCGGGGGTATCGCGTGGTCTCCCGATGGAGAGGAACGCGCGCATGCAACCTGAAGGCGACGAGATGGCGCCCCAGGCTGACGACGATGCTCCGGCCGCCACGGATTACGAGGACGGCAACGTCTCAGCCCCGCCGTCCGTCACGCCACCGTCCGCGCCGCCGGTCACCTCGGTCGGCGGGGCGGCTCAGGCCAGCGGCTCGGCCCCGCGTCCCGTCGCCGGCGGCCCGGTCAACCTGGCCGGGCTGTGGAACGAGTCCGACCGGCAGCGCATCCGCGGCCGGTGGCAGGAGCTGCAGCTGCGCTTCATCGACGACCCGCACCTGGTCGCGGGGGAGGCGGAGCGGCTCGTCCAGGAGGCGGTCACCTCGCTCACCGCCTCGCTGGACGCCCGGCGGGGCCAGCTGCACCAGCAGCGCGCCGCCCGGGGCCTGGACACCGAGAACCTGCGCGCCTCGCTACGGGACTACCGCGAGTTCCTCGATCGCATCCTCGGCCTGTGAGGGGGACCAATGAACTCAACGACGATCACGATCGGCCTGGTCGTAGTTGCCCTGGCGGTGGGCGGCTGGATCCTGCTGCGCGGCGGCAAGGACGAAGAGGAGGAGGCGGAGTCCGCGGGCCCGGCGCCGGCGGCCCCGGTGCATCCCCAGGCTCAGGCCCAGGCCCAGGTCCCGGGTGGTCCGGCCGTGCCCGTCCCCGCGGCACCGCATCCACCGGCTCCGGCCCCGGCGGCGGTACCGCAGGCGGCCCCCATGTCCTCCGTCCCCTACGGCGCGCAGGCCGGCTACGGCCAGCCCTACGGCGGTGGCGGGGGCGGCCAGCCCTACGGCGGCGGGGGCGGGCAGCCCTACGGCGGCGGGGGCGGGCAGTTCATGTCGGCCGCGCCGCTGACCAGCGAGGCCCACGCGTACGAGGTGCGCACCCGCTGGCAGGAGCTGCAGCTGCGGTTCGTGGACGACCCGCAGACCGCGGCCGGGGAGGCCGAGCGGCTCGTCGACGACGCCCTCGCCGGGGTGACCGCCTCGCTGAACGCCCGCAAGGACCAGCTCAGCAACTGGCGGGTCTCGGGACGCGACGACACCGAGCAGCTGCGGGCGGCCGTGCACGGCTACCGCGACTTCCTCAATCACCTGGTCGGCACGTGAGTGAACCCCGGTCATCGACCGGGCCCGTTTGAGGGGTGGCGTCTCGCGGAATACCTCCATTGAAGGAGGACCGCCATGACAGCCACCCAAGTACTGGTCACGATCATTGTCCTGGTCGTGATCGCCGCGCTCGGCTACGGCATCTGGTTCGTCACTCGGCGGCGGGCCCTGCAGAACCGGTTCGGCCCCGAGTACGACCGGGCCGTGGCCGAGGGGGACAGCCGCCTCGCCGCCGAGCGCGAACTGCGCGATCGCGAACGGCGCCACGCCGAGCTCCAGATCCACGACCTCGACCCCGAGGCGCGGGCCCGATACACCAGCAGCTGGCAGGAGATCCAGGCCCGCTTCCTGGACGACCCGGCGGGCGCCGTCCGCGACGCCGACGCGCTGGTGACCCGGGTGATCGCCGAGCGGGGCTACCCAACCGGCGACTACGACGAGCACCTCGCCCACCTGTCGGTCGAGCACGCCCGCACGCTCGGTCACTACCGCGACGCCCACGAGATCTCGCAGTTCTCGGAGCGCGGCGAGGCCACCACGGAGCAGCTGCGCCAGGCCGTGGTGCACTACCGCGCGCTCTTCGCCGACCTGCTCGGCGCCGACCCGACCCCGGACGCGCACGGCGCCCCGGCGCCGCGCGACGCCGCACTGTCCGGCGACGACACCGCGGTGAACACGCCCGCGCAGCGCGCCCGCAACGTGCAGGCGCGGCGCGCCCAGGCCGACCTGCCCCACGACACGAGCAGCCGGTCGTAGGGCCGGGGAAGGGACACCGCGATGACGCAGCAGGAGCAGTACCAGGACCTCGGCCGCCTCCCCGGTCAGCGCACCCGAGACCACGACGGGGACTTCGACGAGGACGTGGCCGTCGGCACCGCGCGCGCCGGCCACGCGGACCCGGACGACGGCGAGGCGGCCGAGCGCTACCCCGCCGGCACGTACGCCTCCGGCTCGGCCGACGCCGCCGACCGCGAGGACGCCACCCTGGTCGACCGCGACGAGGCGCTGGCGGAGGAGGAGCGGGCCGACACCGCGGACCGTCTCGACGACGCCCGCACCGACCGACCGTACGACGCCGACGCCCGCACCGGGGCCACCGACGACGTCTACGAGGAGGCGGCCCGCGAGAACGACGCCCGTGACGCCGACGCCCGGGTGGCCAAGGAGGACGACGAGCGGGCCGAGGCCGAGACCGCCGAGGCGGAAGCGGCCGAGGACGAGCACTGGAACGCCGGGACCGGCGACACGGCCGTCCTGGACGAGCCGGTCGAAGAGCCGGTGGCCGAGGAGGAGGCCCCCAGCGAGTCGCTGCCGGGTGCGGTGGACGTGGCCGCGGTCGGGGCGCTGTGGGCCGACGGGGCGGTGGACGGGCTCAAGGAGCGCTGGCGTGCCCTGCAGCTGCGCTTCATCGACGACCCCCGCGCGGTCGCCGGCGAGGCCGACCAGCTCATCGGCGAGGCCGTCGACACGCTGACCGGCTCGCTGCAGGCCCAGCGCGGGCAGCTCGCCGACTGGCAGAACGGCCAGGGCGACGACACCGAGCGCCTCCGCGCGGCCGTGCGCGGCTACCGGGACTTCCTGGACCGCCTGCTCGGCATGTGAGCGGGCCGTCTGCCCGGCATGTGAGCGGGCCGTGTGCCCGGCATGTGAGCGGGCCGTGTGCCCGGCATGTGAGCGGGCCGTCTGCTCGGCATGTGAGCGCACATCGATGAAGGGGCCCGCTCCGGCGGGCCCTTTCGCGTGTGGCTACCCGGTGGTAACCTCCTGGTACCAATGAGTACCAGGAGGTGCCGATGCACACGCGGATCGCGATCGTGGGCGCGGGCTTCGGCGGGCTCGGCGCCGCGATCCGGCTCAGGCAGCGCGGCGACTCCGACTTCGTGGTCTTCGAGCGCGCGGACGACCTCGGCGGCACCTGGCGCGACAACTCGTACCCGGGCTGCGCCTGCGACGTGCCCTCCCAGGTGTACTCCTTCTCGTTCGCCCTCAAGCCGGACTGGACGAGCACCTACTCGCCGCAGCCGGAGATCTGGCAGTACCTGCGCGACTGCGCCGACCGCTTCGGCGTGCGCCCGGCGATCCGCTTCGGCACCGAGGTGCGCCAGGCCGCCTGGGACGCCGGCGCCGCCCGCTGGCGCATCGACACCTCGCGCGGCGAGTGGACGGCCGACGTGCTCATCGCCGCGGGCGGCCCGCTCAACGAGCCGGTCGTGCCGAAGCTGCCCGGCCTGGAGACGTTCCGGGGCGAGGCCTTCCACTCCTCCCGCTGGAACCACGACGCCGAGCTCGCCGGGCGCCGGGTCGCGGTGATCGGCACGGGTGCCTCCGCGGTGCAGATCGTCCCGGCCATCCAGCCCGTCGTCGGGAAGCTCACGCTCTTCCAGCGCACCCCGGCGTGGGTGATGCCCCGCAACGAGCGTCCACTGCGGACGTGGGAGCAGTGGGCGTACCGCAGGATCCCGGGCGCGCAGCGAACGATGCGCACCCTCGTGTACTGGGGGATGGAGGCCACCGTCCTGGGCTTCCTCCGCCCGCGGGTCATGCGGCTGGCCCGGCGGGTGGCGCTGGCCAACCTCCGCCGGGCGGTGCGCGACCCCGCCCTGCGGGCCAAGCTCACCCCGGACTACGCGATGGGCTGCAAGCGGGTGCTCAAGTCCAACGAGTACTACCCGGCGCTGGCCAAGGACAACGTCGAGGTCGTCACCGAGGGCATCGCCGAGGTCCGCCCGCACGGCATCGTGACCGGCGACGGCGTGGAGCACCCGGCCGACGTGATCGTGTTCGGCACCGGCTTCCGGGTCACCGACCTGCCGATCGCCGAGCGGATCCGGGGCCGCGACGGCCGGTCGCTCGCGGAGCGCTGGCAGGGCAGCCCCCAGGCGTACCGCGGCACGACCGTCGCCGGCTTCCCCAACCTCTTCCTGCTGCTGGGCCCCAACACCGGCCTCGGCCACAACTCGGTCGTGCTGATGGCCGAGTCGCAGCTCAACTACGTGCTCGCCGCGCTCGACCGGATGCGCCGCACCGGCGCCCGGGCCCTGGAGCCGCGCGAGGACGCCCAGGCGCGCTTCGTCGCCGACGTCGACCGCCGGATGGCCGGGACGGTCTGGGCCACCGGGTGCCGCAGCTGGTACATCGACGCGACCGGCCGCAACTCGACCCTGTGGCCCGGCTCGACGTGGCGCTTCCGCCAGCGCATGAAGCGATTCGACCCCGCCGCCTACGAGGTGACCCCATGACCGGTCCGGAGCGAGGCGGAGGGGCCGGTCATCAATGGCTCAGCCTCGGTCAGGCCGACGACGAGCGAAGCGAGGAGGAGGCGTGACCGTCCACTTTGTACGATCCGGCGACGGCGAGCCGCTGGTGCTGATCCACGGGATCGGGCACCACTGGCGGGCCTGGGAGCCCGTCATCCCGCGGCTGGCCGAGCGGCACGACGTGATCGCGCTCGACCTGCCCGGCTTCGGCCGCTCGCCGGCGCCGGCCGTCAACCGCGGCATGCCGACGGCCGTGGCCGCGCTGGGGGACTTCTTCGCCGAGATGGGCCTGGACCGCCCGCACGTGGCCGGCAACAGCCTCGGCGGCGCCATCGCGCTCGAGCTGGCCGCGGCCGGCCTGGCCCGCTCCGCCACCGCGCTGTCCCCGGCCGGCTTCGCCACGCCCGCCCAGGTGCGCCGGGCGCTGCGGATGCTGCGCAGCATGCGCTTCGGCGCGGTGGCCACGCCGGCGCCGGTGCTGCGCGTCTTCTACCGCACGCGCTTCGGCAAGCGCTTCTCCTTCGGCGCGCTGGTCACCGACCCGTCGGTGCTCTCCGCCGAGCGCGCGCTGGCCGACACCCTGGCCCTGCGCGGCGGCAAGGGCTTCGCGGCGGTGGCCCGGCACGGCGCCACCTACGCGTTCGCCGGCGCGCCCGAGGTCCCGGTCACCGTGGCGTGGGCGGCGCGGGACCGCATCCTGGAGCCGATCCAGGCACAGCGGGCCCGGGAGGTACTTCCCGGTGCCCGCCACGCGACCCTGGACGGCTGCGGCCACGTCCCGATGAGCGACGACCCGGCCGCGGTGGCCGAGGTGATCCTGGCGACGACCGGGGCGCTCAGAACCGGATCAGCGTCCGCGCGCCCCGGCCCGAGCGCATCCGGCTGAACGCCTCGCCCACCCCGTCCAGCCCGACCTCGTCGCTGACCAGCGCGGCGAGGTTCAGCCGGCCAGCCCGGTAGTGCTCCAGCAGCAGCGGCACGTCGACGGCCGGGTCGGTGCTGCCGTACATGCAGCCGACGATGGTCCGGGCGAAGTACGCCACCTCGAGGGCGTTGAACGTGACCGGGTCCTGGGCCGAGCCGAGCCCGACGACGGTCGCGGTGCCGCCGCGCCGGGTCGCCGACCAGGCGGCCCGGATCGTGTCGCCCCGCCCGACGCACTCGATCGCGTGGTCGGCGCCGAGGCCGCCGGTCATCCCGCGGATCTCCTTGGGCAGCCTCTCGCCCGGCGTGACGAAGTGCGTGGCGCCGAGCGAGCGAGCCAGCTCCTCCTTGTCCGGCGCCGGGTCGACCGCGATGATCGCCGACGCCCCGGCGATGCGGGCGCCCTGGATCGCCGCCAGCCCGACGCCGCCGAGCCCGATGACCGCGACCGTCTGCCCGGGGCGCACCTTGGCCGCGTTGGTGACCGCGCCGACGCCGGTGAGCACCGCGCAGCCGAGCAGGGCCGCCTCGGCGAGCGGGATGTCGGCCGGCACCGGGATGCAGGCGTGCGCGCCGACGACCGTCTCGGCGGCGAAGGCGCCCGTGCCGAGGCCCGCGTAGACGGGCTCGCCGCCGGCGGTGGCGAACGGCACCGCGCGGGCGTCGTCGGCGTGCAGGCACAGGTACGGCTCGCCGTGCTCGCAGTACCAGCAGGCCCGGCACGGCGGCGACCAGTTCAGCACCACGTGGTCGCCGGGCTTGACGTCCGCGACGCCCTCGCCGGTCTCGACGACCACGCCGGCGCCCTCGTGGCCGAGGACGGCCGGCAGCGGCTGGCGCAGGGTGCCGTTGGCCAGCGACAGGTCGGAGTGGCAGACCCCGGCGGCGGCCAGGCGCACCCGCACCTGGCCCGGGCCGACCGGGTTGAGCTCGATCTCCTCGACGGCGAGCGGGCCGTCGAGCGCGCGCAGGACCGCGGCCGCCGTCACAGCTGGACCGCCTTCACCGCGGTGAACTCCTCGTAGCCGTGGACGCCGAGCTCGCGGCCGTAGCCGGAGTGCCCGACGCCGCCGAACGGGGCGAGCGGGTTGAAGGCGCCGCCGTTGACGTCGACCTGGCCGGTGCGCATCCGCCGGGCGAAGGCCAGCGCGTGGTCGCGGTCGGCCGACCAGACCGCCCCGGCCAGGCCGTACTTGGTGGCGTTGGCGATGCGTGCGGCGTCGTCCTCGTCGCGGTACCGGATGATGGAAAGCACCGGCCCGAAGATCTCCTCCTGGGCGATGGCCGCGTCCGGGTCGACGCCGGCGAAGACCACCGGGGCGACGTAGTAGCCGACCGACGGGACCTCTGCCTTGCCGTACGCCATGACCGCACCGTCCCGCAGGCCGCGCTCGATGTAGCCGAGCACCCGGTCGCGCTGGGCGGCCGAGGCGAGCGGGCCCAGCCGGGTGGCGGGGTCGGCAGGGTCGCCCACCGTGTACTTGGCCGCGGCGGCGACCGCCAGCTCCACCGCCTCGTCGTGGCGGGACTCGTGCACCAGCATCCGGGTCCAGGCCGTGCAGGTCTGACCGGAGTTGAGGTAGCAGTTGGCCACGCCGACCTTCACCGCGGCGGCCAGGTCGGCGTCGGGCAGGATCACGTTGGCCGACTTGCCGCCCAGCTCCAGCGCGACCCGGGTGAGGTTGGGGGCGGCCAGCGCGGCGACCTTGCGCCCGGCCGCCGTGGAGCCGGTGAACGACACCAGGTCGACGCCGGGGTGCCCGGCCAGCGTGGCGCCGGTCGGGTCGCCGTAGCCGTGCACGACGTTGTAGACCCCGTCGGGGATGCCGGCCGCCCGCACCAGCTCGGCCAGCCGGTCGGCCGAGAGCGGGGCGACCTCGCTCGGCTTGTGCACGACGGTGTTGCCGGCCGCGAGCGCCGGGGCGACCTTGGCCACGGTCTGGTGCAGCGGGTAGTTCCACGGGGTGATCGCCGCGACCACGCCGACCGGCTCGCGGTAGATCTCGGAGTTGCCGATCCGCTCCGGCTCCTCCGGCCGCTCCAGCAGCGCGGCCATCGACATCACGGTGGCCAGCGGCAGCCCGACCTGGACCTTGCGGGCCACCGGCAGCGGCGCCCCCATCTCGGCGCTGATGAGCTCGGCGAGCCCGGGCGCGGCGGCGGTCAGCCCGTTGAGCAGCGCCCGCAGGCGCGCGGCCCGCTCGGCGCGCGGCAGGGCGGCCCAGGCGGGCTGGGCGGCCCGGGCCGCGGCCACGGCGGCGTCCACGTCGCCGGGCGAGACGGACCCGATGACCTGTTCGGTGGCGGGATTGACGACATCGATCACGGTTGTTGCCCCCTACGCGAACGCGCTCACGCCGGTGAGAGCGCGGCCGATGATGAGCTTCTGGATCTGGCTGGTGCCCTCGTACACCGTAGTGACACGTGCATCGCGCAGGTATTTGCCCACGGGGTACTCGTCGATGTACCCGTAGCCGCCGAAGACCTGCAGCGCCGAGTTGGCCGCCCGCACCGCGGCCTCGGAGGCGAACAGCTTCGCCGTCGAGGACTCGGTGGCGAACGGCAGCCCGCGGTCGATGAGGTCGGCCACCCGCCAGGTGAGCAGCCGGGCCGCGTCGGCCTCCACGGAGATGTCGGCGATGAGCTGCTGGACCAGCTGGAACGAGGCGATCTTCCGGCCGAACTGTTCGCGCTGGGTGGCGTAGGAGGTCGCCGCGTCCAGGCAGCCCTGGATGATCCCGACGCACCCGGCGGCCAGCGACATCCGCCCCTTGGCCAGCGCCGCCATGGCAATCTTGAAGCCCTGCCCCTCGGCCCCGAGCATGGCGTCCTCGCCGACGAACACGTCGTCGAAGCTCAGCATCGCGGTGGCCTGCCCGCGCAGCCCGAGCTTGCCGTGCACCTCCGTGACCTGCAGCCCCTCGGACGGCAGCGGCACGAGGAAGGCGGAGATCCCCTTGGGCCCCGGCCCGCCGGTGCGCGCGAACACGAGCGCCACGGACGCCCAGGTCCCGTTCGTGATGAACATCTTGGCGCCGTCGATCCGCCAGCCGCCGTCGGCCCGGGTGGCGCGGGCGGCCAGCGAGCCGGCGTCGGAGCCGGTGTCGGGCTCGGTGAGGGCGAAGCAGGCCAGGTCGGTCCCGCCGCACAGCCGGGGGAGCCACGTTTTTTTCTGGGCTTCCGCGCCGTACCCGAGGATGCTCTTGGCGACCAGGCCCAGGGAGACCGACACGATGCCGCGCACCGACGAGTCGCCGCGGCCGAGCTCCTCCAGGACCAGGCAGTAGGTCAGATGGTCCCCGCCGCTGCCCCCGTAGGACTCGGGGATCGTGATGCCGAACAGGCCCAGGTCGGCCATCTTCTTCACGATCGCCAGGTCGACCTGCTCGGCCCGGTCCCACGCGGCCGCGTGCGGTGCGATCTCGCGATCGGTGAACTCGGCGGCCAGGCGGCGGACCGCTTGCTGCTCATCGCTGAGGGTCAAGTCCATACCGGGTTCCTTAACTAACGCTGTTAGTTTCTAGGATCGTACGCATGGTCCGTCCCCGAACGCCACTGTTGAGTCGCGAGCGCATCGTCGAGGTCGCCACCGCGATCGTCGACGCCGAGGGCCTCGACGCGCTGTCGACCCGGCGGCTGGCGCGTGAGCTGGGGGTGCAGGCGCCGTCGCTGTACAACCACTTCGCCACCAAGGAGGAGATCGTCGACGCGATCGGCGACGCCATCGTGGCCGGCGTGGACCTGTCGATGCTCGGCCGCGACCCGTGGCCGGCCGCCCTGCGCGGGTGGGCCCGGGCCTACCGCGCCGCCTTCCGCGCCCACCCGAATGTGGTCCCGTTCCTGGCCCGCGGCCCGGCCCGCCGCCCGGCGTCGCTTCGGCTGGCGGACGCGGTCTACGGCGCGCTGGTCTCGGCGGGCTGGCCCCCGGCGCAGGCCACCCGGATCGGCGCCGCGATGCGGTACTTCGTGGCCGGCTCGGCGCTGGGCTCGTTCGCCCTGGGCTTCGTCGCCGACCCGTCGCTGTACGGGGCCGACTACCCGCACCTGCGCGACGCCCACCGGCTGGCCGACCGCCATTCGGAGGTGGACGAGGCGGCCTTCGAGCTGGGCCTGGACGCGCTGATCGACGGCCTGGAGCGGCGCTTCGCCGCCCTGCACCCCTAGCCCTCGTCCTCGTCCTCTTCCTCGCTCGCGTCGTCGAAGTAGGCGTAGGGCGCGACAGAGACCCCTTCCACGATCTCGCGCGGGTCGTCCTCCGTGGCCTGCGGATCGAGGTCCCGGGCCCACAGCGAGGCCATGGAGAAGATGGCGAATCCGGGCTCGAACCGGAAGCCGATGCCGGTCGGGTCGGCGCGGTAGCCCTTCCGCTCGAGGTCGGCCACCACCTCGTCCATGAACCGGTAGGTGAGCTGCACCCCGTCGAAGTACGCCTGCCGCTCGACGCCGTACCCGAGCTCGACGATCTCGACCGTCTCGTCCTCGGCGTACGTCAGCACGAGCATCGGCTCCGTGGGGTACACGGCCCGGCTGTGCCGCCCCGGGTGCACCGGCGGGCCGACCCGGCCCTCGACAACGTCCCGATGCTCGCCGACCTTCGCCAGCGCCACGCCCTCGCCCGGCAGGATCTCCACGCCGCGCATCATGCCAGAACGGCGATGCCTACGCGGCCGCTTGCGCGGGCATGACGAGCAGCAGCTGACCGCCGGGGCGGGTGCCCATGCGCACGGGCAGGCGCATCATGCGCCCGGCCCGGATCAGGACCGTCGCCGTGTCCAGGTCGGCCACGCGCAGGCCGGGGGAGCCGGTCCGGGCCGGGCCGGAGACCAGCAGCACGCTGCGCCAGGCGGCCTCGGCGAGCGCGCGGGAGTGGCGGGACTGACGGGTCGAGCGGGGTTCGGCCGGGGCGCCGCAGAGTTCGCCGTACCCCTGCGTCCAGGCGCGGTCCAGGAAGGCCCACGCTTCGGCGGAGGCGAAGACGCGGAAGATCTCGTAGCGGTGGCGGGTGCCGGCCGTGTACCGGTGCACGCTCGCCTCGTGGCCCGCCGTGCGCAGCAGGTCGGCCAGCCGCTCGGCCGCGGCGCCGCGGCTGAACTCCGCCAGGACGCCGGTGAATGTGAGCCCCGTGAAGGTCGAGCGTGCCCGGGCGCCCCCCAGCGCCCGGGCACGACCTCCTCCACCACACACCCCGGTGCATCGCACGAGGACCGCCGCCTCGAAGGCGGCCACGGTCGAGGCGCGGTAGCGCTCGCCGTTCGATGCGATGTCCACCCCAACACCGTGGCAACGCGGGCCGGGCCGCGGGAACCTGCGCCGCCGTTCCTTGAGGAACTCTTGAATCTGAGGGGCTCCCGTACCATGGGCCCACGATGCGGATGATGCTGGTGGAAGACGACGCGCGGGTGGCGGCCGCCCTGGCCACGGCCCTGCGCCGGCGTGGGCACGAGATCGTGCACTGCCCGACGGCGCAGTCGGCCCTCGACGCGTTCGCCGGTGAGTCGTTCGACCTGATCCTGCTCGATCTCAACCTGCCCGACGGCGACGGCATCGAGGTGTGCCGGACGCTGCGGCGCAAGGACGAGACGGTGGCCATCATCGCCGTCACCGCCCGGGCCGAGGAGCGCGACCGGGTGCTCGGGCTGCGGACCGGCGCCGACGACTACGTCGTCAAGCCGTACTCGATGGCGGAGCTCAACGCCCGGATCGAGGCCGTCATGCGGCGGGCCGCCCGGGCCGCGCCGCCGCCGAGCGAGACGCTCACCGCCGGGCCGGTCAGCGTCGACACGGCGGCGCGGCGGGTGCTCGTCAACGGCGGGCGCGAGGTCGCGCTGACGCGCAAGGAGTTCGAGATCCTGGCCGTGCTGGCCCGCACGCCCGGGGTCGTCGTGTCCTACGACCGCCTGATCCTCGCGGTGTGGCAGACCAGCTTCGTCGGGCGGCACACCCTCGACGTGCACGTCGGCTCGCTGCGGGCCAAGCTCGACGTGCCGGGGCTGGTGCAGACCGTGCGCGGCGTCGGGTACCGACTCGCGCCATGAGGGTCCGCCTCGGCGCCGTCTATCTCGTGCTGCTCCTGCTGGTGCTGGCGGCGCTCGAGGTACCGCTGGCCATGACCATCGCCGGCCGGGACACCCAGCGGCTGGTGGCCGACCGGCTGGCCGACGCGACGAGGTTCGCCACGCTCGCCGAGCCCGCGCTGCGCGCCTCCGACACGGCGGAGCTGGCCGCCGAGCTGACCCGCTACGACGACGTCTACGGCGTCGGCGCCGTCGTCGTGGACCAGGACGCGCACGAGGTGGTGAGCTCCCGGCTGGGCATCCGGCTCGCCGACGCCGGCGTGCTGCGCCAGGCCCGCCGGGCCCTCGAAGGGCGCGAGGCGAGCGACGACGGGACCATCTGGCCGTGGCGCACCGAGCCGCTCGTGGTCGCCGTGCCGGTCGGCCGCGGCGGCGAGGTCATCGGGGCCGTCGTCACGATCTCGCCGACCCGGCGCAACGCCAACGGGGTCGGCACCTCCTGGAGCATCCTGGCCGGCGGCGGGCTCGTCGTGCTCTTCGCCGGCATCGTCGCCGCCTGGACCCTGGCCCGCTGGACGCTGCGGCCGGTCGCCGCCCTCGACGCCGCCGCGCACGAGCTCGCGGCGGGCGACTACGCGGTGCGGGTGCCGGCCGCCGACGGCCCGCCGGAGCTGCGCCGGCTGGGCTCGGCGTTCAACGAGATGGCGGAGACCGTCGCCGACTCCCTGGAGCGGCAGCGGGCGTTCGTCTCGCACGCCAGCCACCAGCTGCGCAACCCGCTCACCGCGCTGCGGCTGCGGGTCGAGGACCTCGGCGCCGACCTCACCGACCCGCAGGCGATCGAGGGGCACCGGCTCGCGCTGGAGGAGGCCGAGCGCTTCGGCGAGGTGCTCGACAGCCTGCTCGCCCTGGCCCGGGCCGAGCGCGGCCGGTACGACCTCGTCGACGTCGACGCCGGCGAGATCGCCTGGGCGCGAGTGGTCGCCTGGCAGCCGGTGGCGGCGAAGAAGGAGATCACGCTGCGGTACGTGCGCCCGCCCCGGCCACTACGGGCCCGCGCCGTGCGCAACGCGACCGACCAGGCCCTGGACGCGCTCATCGACAACGCCGTGAAGTTCTCAGGTCCCGGGACGACGGTGACGGTACGCCCCGGAGCCGACGACGGCGGCGTGGCCCTCCACGTGACCGACAACGGGCCGGGCCTGACGGGGGAGCAGCGGGAGATGGCCACCGAGCGCTTCTGGCGGGCGCCCGACGCGCAGAACGTGGACGGCAGCGGCCTGGGCCTGCCGATCGTCGCCGTCCTGGTGGAGGCCTCCGGCGGCCGCCTCGACCTGCTGCCCAACGACCCGTCGGGCCTACACGCCCGGCTCTGGTTCCCGGTGGCGCCCTGAATCCCGGCGAAAACCCGAACGCTGGCGCGTTCAAGGATTTTCCGAACATTTGCCCTGACAGGGTATAAGTCCGATAAGTCGTGGCCCGCCGGCGCCCGACTTGTCGGTTCAGGGCTTCTGGGTGCGGTAGTAGTGCATCGCGCCGGGGTGCAGGGGCAGCGGCGGGGTCGAGATGGCCGAGCGGACGTTCAGCCGGGCCGCCGCCTGGTGCGCCTTTGCCAGCTCGTCGCGGCCCTCGAAGATGAGGCGGGTCACGCCGTACGCCAGCGGCTCGCTCATCGACAGCCGCACCACGAGGTAGTTGGCGATGCCGATGACCACGGTCGGCTTGATGCCCGTGTACGTCGAGGCCGGCACGACCCGCTCGGCGTAGTAGTCGCCGAACCGCGCCCGCAGGCTCGGCACCGAGGCGGCCAGGTCCAGCAGCCGGATCGGCACCTGCTTGGCCAGTTCGGCGATGGCGGCGACGGGCAGGCCGCCGGAGAAGAAGAAGGCGTCGATCTTCCCGTCGTGCAGCGCCCGGACCGAGTCGTCCAGGCCGAGCTGGGCCCGCTCGACGGTGATGTCGTTGACGCCGAGGACGCGGTCGGCGGTGATCGCGGTGCCGGAGCCGTGCGCGCCGACGGAGACCCGCCGGCCCAGCAGGTCGGGGAAGCTCGCGATCGGGCCGTCCGCGGCCACCACCACGTGGATGTAGTCGTCGTAGAGGCGGGCCAGGGCGGCCAGCTGCCGCGGGTGGGCCTCCTCGTTGCCGGCGGCGATGTCTGCCTGGGTGAAGGCCACGTCGGCGGTGTCCTGGAGCAGGTAGTCGACGTTGATCTGCGAGGCGGCGGTGGACAGCACGCTGGCGTGCACCTTGGGCAGGTACTTGCGGGCCAGCTCGGCGATGGCCGAGCCGTAGCGGTAGTACACGGCGCCGGGGCTGCCGGTGGCGATGCGCAGCGTCCCGCTCGCCTCGTCGCCCTCCGATTCGCAGGCGCCGAGCACGGGCCCGGCGGCGAGCAGCCCGAGCAGCGCGCGGCGTCTCATGCGGTCGGGCCATGCGCGGGCGGGTCGAGCGCGGCCAGGCCGGGCGCGGCCGGGGAGGGCGCGGCCGGGGAGGGCGCGGCCGGGGCGGGCGCGGCCGGGGCGGGCGGGGCCGGGGCG
>NZ_BAAARV010000037.1:0-30771 GCF_039532525.1 Dactylosporangium salmoneum | reverse complement strand
GGAACTGTCCTCCGCCCGCGCCTCCGCCGTCGTCCGCATGCTGCACACCGACGCCGCCATCCCCGACACCCGCCTCCAAGCCGCCGGCTTCGCCGACACCAAACCCCTCTACCCCGCCACCGACCCCCGCGCCGAAACCCTCAACCGCCGCGTCGAGGTCATCGTCCTGTCCAACCTGCCGGCCGACATCCGGGCGCTACTGCCCTCGGCATCCACCAACACCACCAACTGACGAGGGAGGCACATCATGGCCGACGAGAAGAAGACCGAGGAAACGCCCGCCAAGGGCGGCGGCAAGAAGAAGCTCATCATGATCATCGCGATCGCCCTGATCGCCCTCGGCGGCGGCGGGTTCGGCGGGTACATGATGTTCGCCCCCAAGAAGGCCACCGCCGAGCCGGCCCCCACCCCGGGCGTGGTCGCCGTGCTCGACGCGATCACGATCAACCTCGCCGACGGGCACTACCTGAAGCTCAAGATGACGCTGCAGGCCACCACCGAGGCGGCCGAGGCACCGGACGGCAGCAAGGCCCTGGACATCGCGATCGAGCAGTTCAGCAACCAGAGCGAGGACGAGCTGCTCACCACCGCCGGGCGCGACAAGGCCAAGAAGGAGCTCGTCGCGAAGGTCGTGAAGGCCTACACGGTGGAGAAGAAGAAGGAGGTAATGGACATCTACTTCACCACCTTCGTGATTCAGTAAGGGGCAGCCGCCCCACCGACCCTTGTCGGAGCGTGCCCGACAGGTCTCTGAGGAAACCTTCAGGTCCGTTTCGGCCGTTTTACGTCAACCTGCACCCGAAAAGACCGATGGTAAGAGAGTGACGCAGTCAACGTCCGCGACCGGAAGCGGCCGCACGCCCGGCAGGATGAGCCGGCGCGGCGGCAAGAGTTCCGGTCCGGAGCCGTATGACTTCCGTCGCCCGACCAAGCTCTCCCGGGAGCACATCCGCACCCTCCAGATCTGCTTCGAGACCTTCGCCCGCCAGTACGCCACGCTGCTGACCACGAGCCTGCGCGCCGTGTCGTCGATCAGCCTGGTCTCCATCGAACAGCTCAACTACGACGAGTACATCGCCGGCCTGTCGAGCCCGACGGTCGTCGCGATGTTCACCATCGACCCGTTGCCCGGCACCGCCATTCTGGAGTTCTCCCTGAGCACGGCCATGGCCTGCATCGACCACATGCTGGGCGGCCCCGGCGGGCCGCAGCCGCAGCGCCCGCTGAGCGACATCGAGATGCCGCTGCTGCACGGGCTGATCGACCGCACCCTCGGCGAGCTGCGGTACGCCTTCGAGGGTGTCGTGCAGCTGCGGCCGGAGATGAAGAACATCGAGTACAACCCCCAGTTCGCGCAGGCGGGCGCGGCCTCCGACGCCGTGATCGTGTCGTCGTTCGAGATGCGCGTGGGCACCGAGGAGTGCATGGCCACCGTCTGTCTGCCCTTCGGGGCGATCTTCCCCAAGCTGCAGGGCGAGCGGGGCGAGGGCGTGCTCACCGAGGCGCAGCGCGCCGCCCGCGAGGCCGCCTACCGCAACGTGGTGGCCGGGCTCGAGGGGGCGCCGATCGAGGTCTCCGTGCGCTTCCAGCCGGTCCGGATGCACCCCGCCGACCTGATCGGGCTGCAGCCCGGCGACGTGGTCCCGCTGGCGCACTCCACCTCGACGCCCCTCGCGGTGGTCACCGCGGACATCACGTTCGCCTACGCCGTGCCCGGCGCGCAGGGCAACCGCATGGCGTGCCTGGTGGTGCCGAGCCCCCAGCCGGGCCAGCACCCCACCCACCGGCCCGCCGGGCAACTCGGCATGAAGAACCGCGCTGAGGAGACCAGCCGATGACGATCGGTACCAACGAGGCACAGCTGGCCCGGGCCGAGGCGGCCGCGCAGGCCGCCGTCGCGCTGCTGCCCGCCAGCGCTCCGCTCTCCGTCGGTGCACCCACGCAGAACGTCGACGAGGTGGCGATCGCCGGCCAGGCGGTCCGGGCCCGCTTCGCCGGGGCGGCGCAGGGCGAGGTCGCCATCGTCGTCACGCGGGACCTCGTCGAGGCGCTGGCGAACTCGCCGATGGGCAGCCTCGACCTGAGCCAGGCCGTCCGGCCCGCCCTGGAGGCGGCGGCGGCCGTCCTGGGGCCGGTCGTGGTCGACCCCGGCGAGCTGCTGGAGCCCGCGCGGGCCCTGGCCGAGCTGGCCGGCGCGGGCGGCGTGCTGGTCCCGCTAATCGCCCAGGAGCCCGCCGACCTCGGCGTGCAGGCGGTGGTCGGCCTGGCCGTCGCCGCGGAGGTGCCCGGCGGGGGCGGCCGCGACGAGCCGGCCGCGTACGAGCGGGCGCGCACCGGGCCGCCCGCCTTCGACCTGCTGCACGACGTCGAGATGGAGGTCACCGCCGAGCTCGGGCGGACCCGGATGAGCGTGCGCGAGCTGCTGTCGCTGGCCCCGGGCGCGGTGATCGAGCTGGACCGGGCCGCCGGCGGGCCGGCCGACCTGCTGGTCAACGGCCGGCTCATCGCGCGCGGCGAGGTGGTCGTGATCGACGAGAACTTCGGCATCCGGATCACGGAGATCGTCGGCCCGAGCGACCGGGCCTAGCGGCAGGCAACCCATGATCGAAGTCGTTTTGCGCGTAATGTGCTCACTCACGGTAGTGATCGCGATACTGTGGGCGCTCGCGCGGCTGGTTCGACGCCCGCTCGGCGGCCGCGGTGGAGGAACGCTCACCGTGGTGGCACACCAGCAGCTCAGTCGCGGCTCGTCGGTCGCGGTCGTCAAGGTCGCCGACCGGGCCCTCGTGCTCGGGGTGACCGACGCCGGCGTGTCCCTGCTGGCCGACGCCGACGCCACGCTGTTCCCCGAGCCGGCGCCGCTGCCCAACCCGGTGGAGCAGGCGCTCAAGCACCTGCGGAGCGGACGGCGATGAAGCGCGCCCTCCTGCTGCTGGCGTGCGCGCTGACCCTCGTGCTGGGGCCGCTGCTGGCCCCGGGGATCGCCGAGGCGGTGCCGACCCCGAAGCCGCCGACGGCGCCGAGCGCTCCGGCGGTCGACGGGCAGCCCGACGGTACCGTCAACATCGACGTCAACGGCGTGAAGCCCAGCCAGTCGATCACCATCATGATCGCGCTGACCCTGCTGTCGGTGGCCCCCGCGCTACTCCTGACGATGACCTCGTTCACGAAGATCTTCGTCGTGCTCTCGATAACCCGGAACGCGCTCGGGCTGAGCAACGTGCCGCCCAACCAGGTGCTGGCGGGCCTCGCCCTGTTCATCAGCCTGTTCATCATGTCGCCGGTGCTCTCCGACGTGAACAACCAGGGCGTGCAGCCCTGGATCAAGGGCGAGAAGACGCAGTCGGTGGCGTTCAAGGACGGCTCGCAGCCGCTGCGTCAGTTCATGCTCAAGCAGACGCGCAAGGACGAGATCGGGCTCTTCACCAAGATCGCCGATCGGCCGGCGCCGAAGAACAAGGACGACGTGCCCATGACCACGCTGGTCCCCGCGTTCGTGCTCTCCGAGCTGCGGGCCGCGTTCATCATGGGCTTCGTCATCTACATCCCGTTTTTGGTGATCGACATGGTGGTCTCGGCCGCGCTGATGTCGCTGGGCATGATGATGCTCCCGCCGGTGACGATCGCCCTGCCGTTCAAACTCCTGCTGTTCGTGCTGGTCAACGGGTGGGGGCTGATCCTCACCGCGCTGGTCGCCAGCTACCGAGGCTGATGGCGAGGTACCGCTGCAATGACCGACACCAAGATCATCGAGCTGGCGCTGCAGGCGATGACGATCGCCGCCAAGCTGGGCGCGCCCATCCTGCTGACGTCGCTCGTCGTCGGCTTCGCCGTGTCGCTGTTCCAGTCCGTCACCCAGATCCAGGAGAGCACGCTGAGCTTCGTGCCGAAGGCCGCGGCCATCGGCGCCGCCCTGGTGCTGGCGGGCAACTGGATGCTGCACGAGATGGTGGCGTACACCGAACAGCTCTACGCCCAGATCCCCGACCTCATCAACGGCGCCTGAGCCGATGCCGCTCGAGCTGTCGCTCGGCACCGTCATCGCCATCCTGCTGGCCTCCATCCGGGCCGGCGTCTGGCTCGCGCTCTGCCCGCCGTTCAACAACCGGGGCACCCCGGCGACGGTGAAGGGGCTGCTGTCGGTCGCCATCGCGCTGCCCCTGGCCCCGAAGCTGGCCCTGCAGATCCCGCCGGAGCTCTCGGTGTGGCAGCTGGTCGCGATCGCCGTCGAGCAGGCCGCGGTGGGGGCCGCGCTGGCCTTCCTGACCATGCTGATCTTCGCCGCCACCCAGATCGCGGGCAACCTCATCGACCTGGTCGGGGGCTTCACGCTGGCGTTCGCGATGGACCCCTTCTCGCTGCAGGGCAACGCCGTCTTCGGCCGCTTCTACGGCCTCATCACGATGGCCGTCATGTACGCCACCGACTCGCACCAGCTGATCCTGCGCGGCTTCACGCAGTCGTACCGCGCCATCCCCCTCGACGGCACGCTCTCGGTCGACCACTTCACCCAGCTCGTGACCACCGGCGCGGGCCAGATGTTCCTGGCGGGGCTGCAGATCGCGGCGCCCCTGGTCGGCATCATGCTCGCCGTCGACGTGTCGCTCGGGCTGCTGACGCGGGCCGCGCCGGCGCTGAACCCGTTCTCCTTCGGCTTCCCGGCCAAGATCTTCCTGACCCTGACGATCGTCGGCACCGCGATGATGCTGCTGCCCAACGCGATGGCCAACCTCACCACCCGCTCTCTCGCGCTGGTGCTGCGCCTCTTGGGCGGCTGAGCCCTACGCGCCTTTTGGTGCTCTTGGTGCTCTTGGTGCTCTTGGTGCTCTTGGGGCTTTGAGTGCTTTTTGGTGCGCTCGCCCTTTGCGTGCGCTCTCCCGGCAGGCGCTTCGCGCGTCCGGGGCCGGCACGTTCACTCGGTCAGGCCTGCGGTTCGCCCGGTCCGGGGCCGAGCACGTTCGTGTGCAGGCCGGCCGCGGAGCCCTTCGACTTGAGCAGCATGATGAAGGCGAGCACCCGGGCCACCGCGCCGAAGAACTGGGCCGGGATCTCGTCGCCGACCTCGCAGGCCCCGAACAGCGCGCGGGCCAGCGCGACGTCCTGCACCAGCGGCACCCGGTGCTCGGTGGCCACCTCGCGGATCTTCGCCGCGATGAGCCCGGCCCCCTTGGCCACCACCCGCGGCGCGCCCTTCTCCGGCTCGTACCGTAGCGCCACCGCCACGTGCGTCGGGTTGACCACCACCACGTCGGCGGAGGGCACGTCGGCCATCATGCGGCTGCGGGCCATGGCGTGCTGCCGGGCCCGGATCTGGCCCTTGACGTGCGGGTCACCCTCGGACCGCTTCGCCTCCTCCTTGACCTCTTCCTTGGACATCCGCAGCTGCTTGTTGACCCGCCGCCGGGCCACCATGTAGTCGGCCGCGGCGAGCACCAGGCCGGTCGCCGCGGCGATCTGGATCACGTGCAGCACGGTGCTCGCGACCAGCCCGATGACCGTCTCCAGCGGCACCGTCGTGGCCGACAGCAGCGCCGGCACGAGGCTCTGCATGCTGTTGTAGACGACCAGGCCGAGCACCAGGACCTTGAACAGCGACTTGGTCGACTCCCACCACGCGTGGCCGCCGAAGGTCTTCTTCAGCCCGGCGAACGGGTTGAGCCGCTTGAAGTCCGGCTTGAGCATCTTCGTCGCCGGGCGCAGGCCGCCCTGCGCGGCGGCGGCGACGATCGCGAAGGCGAAGAGCCCGACGGTGATCGGCGCGACGATGATCACCATGTCCTTGACCCCGGCCTTCACCAGCTCCAAGGCCTTCTCCGGCTCCGGGTCGGTGAACGTCTGGGTAGCCCGGGCGAAGAGCTCGTGGGTGCGGTCGACGGTCTGGCGGGCCATGGTGGGCAGCAGCAGGCTCGCCACCAGCACGCCGCCCCAGGCGCCGAGGTCGGGCGTGCGGGCCCTGGTGCCTTCCCGCCGCGCCCGCTGTTTTCGCTGTTCAGTAGGCTGCTCGGTCTTCTCGCCGGCCATCGCTCACGCTCTTCGCTCAGACGACGCCGCTGCCCAGCGCGCCCTCGATGGTCTTCATCGACCAGCCCACGGCGGAGAGGTACGCCTTGGCCAGTTCCCCGGAGGAGACCGGCGACGCGGCCAGCGCCTGCTCGTCGGCGAGCTCGTAGGCGCGGACCACGGCGAGCACCTGGCCGAGCCGGCCGTGCCCGTCGACGAGCGCCTCCACCACCTCGACGGTCAGCGGCAGGCGGGAGGCGATCTCGGCGATCGGCTCGGAGATCAGCTCGGCCACGCCGGCCAGCAGCCCTACGGTGAACGCCGCCTCGCCGGACAGCCCGAGGCGCTCGGCCACCGTCTGGCACAGCCGGGCCCGGGCCATCGTGGCCGACAGCTGCTCCTCGCTGGCCGACTCGGCCACGTCGCTGACCAGCATGAGGGCCGCCCACTGGCGGATCTTGGCCGAGCCGAGCAGCACCACCGCGTCGCGCACCGAGGCGACCTTGCGGGGCAGGCCGGTGGCCGCCGAGTTGGTCGCGCGCAGCACGCGGTAGGACAGCGCCGGATCGCTCTGCACGATCGAGACGACCCTGGTCAGGTCCGCGTCCTCGGCGGTCACCGCGCCGAGCAGCTCCAGGCGGCGCAGCCGGGACGGGGAGAGCGCGACCGCGCTGAGCACCTGCGGTCGGCCGACCGCGTAGCCCTGCAGCAGGTCGAAGCCGAACCGCTTGGCCAGCAGGATGTGCTCCTCGGTCTCCAGGCGCTCGGCGACGAGCTTCACCCCGGGGAAGCGCCGGCACTGGTCGACCACCACGGCGAGCTCGTCGGGCTCGCGGATCAGCAGGTCCAGCTTCACGTAGGCGGCCAGCCCGAGCAGCCGCTCGTGGCCGAGGCCGAAGACGAAGTCGTCGAGGGCGATCTCGTACCCCTGCTCGACCAGCCGCGCCGTGCCCGCCAGCACCGCCGAGTCGATCTCCACCGTCTCCAGGATCTCGAGGATGGCGTGGTCGGGGTCGAACGGCAGCGGCAGGTCGCCGACGAGGAACTCGCGGGTCAGGTTGATGAAGCACTTGCGCCCGCCGACCAGCTGCTCCAGCCCGAACTCGGTGAACGCGTTGACGATGACCTGGCTGGTCGCGTACGAGCTGCGGCGGGTGGCCTCGATGTCGTCGGCGGCGCCGCGGAAGAGCAGCTCGTAGCCCACGACGTGGCCGCCCCAGTCGTAGATGGGCTGGCGGCCGATGTGCACCAGCTGGGTGGAGTCGGTGCGGGAGGAGGGCGTTGCTGCGGGCTGCACGCCCGGACGATCGGCATCCGGCGCTGCAACCAAAGGAAAACCCTCAGAACTACCCGTTCGGCACCGATCAGGGGGACAGCGACCGAGGGAGAGAGGAACTGCACGCGGTGCCGAAGCGGCTTTCGCAGTACATCGTGCCGATCGGCATCGTCCTGATCATCCTCATGATGGTCGTGCCGCTGCCGTCGTTCATCCTCGACACGCTGATCGCCGCGAACATCACTCTCGCGCTGGTCATCGTCCTGGTCAGCATGTACGTCAAGCGGCCGCTCGAGTTCTCCTCGTTCCCGTCGCTGCTGCTGATCGCCACGCTGTTCCGGCTGGCCCTCAACATCAGCGCGACCCGGCTGGTGCTCACCAACGGCTTCGCCGGCCACGTCATCGACGCGTTCGGCCACTTCGTCGTCGGCGGCTCGCTCATCGTCGGCCTGGTCATCTTCCTGATCCTGTTCATCATCCAGTTCATCGTCATCACCAAGGGCGCCGAGCGGGTGGCCGAGGTCGGCGCCCGGTTCACGCTCGACGCGATGCCGGGCAAGCAGATGGCGATCGACGCGGACCTCAACGCCGGGCTCATCGACGAGGGCACCGCCCGCAAGCGCCGCGGCGAGATCACCGCCGAGGCGAGCTTCTACGGCGCCATGGACGGTGCCTCGAAGTTCGTCAAGGGCGACGCCATCGCCGCCATGATCATCACGGCGGTCAACCTCGTCGGCGGCTTCGCGATCGGCATGCTGCAGCGCGGGCTGTCGCCGCAGGACTCGATCTCGACGTACTCGCTGCTGTCCGTCGGCGACGGCCTGGTCTCGCAGATCCCGGCGCTGCTGCTGTCGGTCGCGACCGGCCTCATCGTGACCCGCTCGGCCAACGACGGCGACATGGGCAGCACGGTGAGCCGCCAGCTCAGCCAGAACCGCCGCGCCCTGCAGATCGGCGGCGGCGCGGCCCTGGCCCTGTGCCTGGTGCCCGGCCTGCCCAAGCTGCCGTTCCTGCTGGCCGGCGGGGTGGTGCTGCTCGTCTCGGCCCGGCTGCCCAAGCAGGCCGAGCCGACCGTCGAGGAGCAGGCCGCGGCCGCCGCCGAGGCCGAACTGCCGCCGCCGGACCCGACGGAGACGCTCATGGGCGAGATGCGCGTCGACCCGCTGGAGCTCGCACTGGCCCCCGACCTCGTCGACCTCGTCGACGCGAGCGGCGGCGACCTGCTGGAGCGGGTGCGGGCCCTGCGGCGCAAGGTCGCCCTGGAGCTGGGCATCGTGATGCCGCCCGTGCGCACGCGCGACGACCTGGAGCTGCCGCTGTCGACGTACGTGGTGCGCATCAGCGGCGTCGAGGTCGGCCGCGGCCAGGCGCCGCCGGGCACCGTGCTCGCCATCGGCGACGGCCTCGACTTCCTGCCCGGCCGGGCGGGCGTCGAGCCCGTGTTCGGCCTGGCCGGCAAGTGGATCCCGGCCGAGCTGCGCCACCAGGCCGACCTGACCGGCGCCACCGTGGTCGACCGGGCCTCGGTCATCATCACGCACCTCGCCGAGATCGTCCGCGTGCACGCCAGCCGGCTGCTCGGCCGCGAGGACGTGCGCGCGCTGACCGAGGTCGTCAAGCGCAGCAACCCGGTCGTCGTGGACGAGCTGACCCCGTCGGCGCTCAGCCTCGGCCAGGTGCAACAGGTGCTGCAGGGCATGCTCGACGAGGGCGTGCCCATCCGCGACCTCGTGCGCATCTTCGAGTCCCTGTCGCTGCAGGCCAAGCAGTCGACCGACCCGGACTCGCTGCTGGAGGCGGCCCGGGCCTCGCTCGGCCCGGCCATCGCCAACCGCTACTCGCACGACGGCATGCTCACCGCGATCACGCTGGAGCCGCGGCTGGAGCAGCAACTGCTGGAATCGATGCGCCCGACCGACAACGGATTGCAGCTACTCATCGACACGGCCCGCGCCGAAGCCATTCTGGCCGATCTCACGCGCCTCACCGAACAGGGCGAGGAACGCGGCGTGAGCCCGATCCTCGTATGTTCCCCACAACTGCGCAACGCGCTGCGCCGCCTGGTGCAGATGGCGCTTCCGCGTTTGCCGGTTTTGTCGTACTCAGAGATCACCGGGAGTACGCTGCGAATTGAGACTATTGGGGTGGTGAACGGTGCCTACCCGGTTGCTGCTTGAGGGTCGTGACCTCGAAGAACTGCTCGCGCAAGTCCGCGACGAGCACGGGCCCGACGCTGTCATCATCTCGGCGGAAAAGGTCCGCTCCGGTGGCGTCGGCGGCCTTTTCGGCACCCAGAAATACGAGCTGACGGTCGAGGTCCCCGACCCCGGTGACATTCCGTCCGGCGCCGCTGGGACAACTCAACCACCAACCACCGAGCCCGACCAAGCCGACACGCCGAAACGCCAGTTCACCATCGAGGATCTGGCCGCAATGGCGGACGCCGCGGAGCGCAAGGGCGAGAATCCGACGGCGGCTTCCGCATTCGCGGAATTGCTCGCCGAGGCGCAGCAGGAAACGCAACACCCGGCCGCGGTACCGCACGAGCGCCCCGCCACCGCCGCCGACGCCCTCAGCCGCTTGCTGGGTGGCGAGCCCCCGGCCGGGAAGGCGCCGGCGAAGCCGAAGTCCAACCCGACGAAGTCCGCGGCCGGCAAGTCGGCTGCGCCGCCGCCCGGCTCTGCTCCTTCCGCTGCTTCGGGAGCCGCCGCCGCTCCCGGAGCCGCCGCTACTCCCGGGCCGGCCCGATCGGCCGGGGCCGGAGCCGCCGCGCCGCCCGGATCGCCACCGCCCGCCGCGGCCACCGCCGGGAACGCCACGCCGACAGGATCGCCGCGGTCCGCCGCCCCTGGGACCGCCGCGCCCTCGGCGGGCGGGCCCGGGCCGGCCGTGCCCTCGCTCCGTACCGCTTCACCCCCGGGATCGCCCACGTCCGGCGTACCGTTCGGGCCCGCGGCGGGGAAGCCGGCCGAGTCCACGGCGCCGTCGGTGCGCCCCTTCCGGCCCGGCGCCGACCAGTCGGTGGCAAAGCTCGGCATGCGCCGGGCCGCCACTCCCCCGCCCCCACCGTCCGCCGCCTCCACCGGCCCGGCCCCCGCGAGCGCGCCCGGCAACGGCGCAGCCCAAACCAACGCCCCCGGAGCCAGCGCACCCGGAACCGGCGCAGCTGGACTCGCCGCACCCGGAACTGGCGCAGCTCGACTTGGCGCGCCCGGAACCGGTGCAACTGGACCCGGCGCACCGGGCGCTGGCGCAGCTGGACTCGGCGCACCCGGCAACGGCACAGCTGGACTTGGCGCACCGGAAGCCGGCGCACCCGCGGTCCGGCCCGCCACTCCGGCCAACCTCGCCGACCAGGCCGCCCCCACCAAGGCGCCAACCCCGCCCAAGCCGACCGGCCCCACCGAGGGCAAGCCGCCCGAACCGCGCACCACGACCTGGACCCCGGCAACTCCCCCGACCCTGGCGACCCACCTGCCGAATCCCGAGGATGCCGACTGGAGCGACCTCGACCGGCTGGGCACGCAGGACTGGGACGTGCCCGCCGACTGGTCCCCGGACGACGTCTGGGATGTCGCCCGGCAGTGGGGCGTACGCGCCGCGAGCGCCCCGGAACAACCGGCGACCGGCTCCGGCTGGGGCCCGCCACCACCATCGGCCACACCCAGCGCCACGCCACACGCGACCACGCCGGACTGGGGCCCACCACCACCATCGGCCCCGCCCGGCGCTGCACCGCACGTGACCGATTGGGGGCCACCGCCCCCATCCCGAGGCGTGCCGCACGGATCGACGCCCGAACGGACCTGGGGGCCACCGCCCCCGAACCCGCTCGGCCTGGACACGCCGCCGTCCGCCGGCTGGGGCGCAGCACCCGGCTGGGATACCCCCTCATCGGGCGCCCCGGCCTGGGCCGCAACCCTGGGGCCACCGCCGCCGGCCGGTTCGCCGATGCCCACCGGGGCCGCCCTGCGCAACGGCAAGCGGGGCGGCCGGCGCGGGGGCCCACCAGCGCCCCCGCCGACCCGCGCGGCAAGGCTCGGCCTCCTCGGCGGGGCCTTCCCGCGGGGGCCGGTGCCACCACCGCCGCCCTGGACGGGCGGGGAGCGGCCGACCGGGCCGCCCGGCCCCGCCGCCGAGCCGTACGAGCATGCCGATCAAGCGGCACCTGGACCTATCCGAAGCGAGCCGGCCCTGTACCGGCCTACCGATTCCCGGCAGGAGTCCGTAATGCCTGTTGAAGCGACCGCCACGGTGGAGAAGCCACGCACACCTCCCGCGAGCGAGCGGCTGGCCGGCGCGTACGCCGCCGAGGCCGCCGCCGCCCTGGCCGAGAAGGCCGAGCGCACCGAGCGGCCCGAGCGACCGGCGAACGTGCCGCAGCTGGCCCGCCAGCTGCAGTCGCTCGGCGTGCCGACCGACATCGCGGCGCGGGCCACCAGCGACGACACGTACGGCGCGATCGTCGAGGCCTTCGCCGCGCTGCCCGTCGCCGAGCCGGCCCCGGACGCCCCCGGCGAGACGCTGATCGTGGTGGGCGAGTCGACCCACGCGATGGAGGTCGCCCGGTTCGTCGCCGAGGCGCACCGCCTGGACGACGATCACATCCTGTTCGCCGGGCGCAACGCCGCCGCGGCGGGCATCGACGGCAAGCGGCGCATCACCGGCGCGCACGACGCCCGCCTGTGGGCCAAGAAGCTGCGCAAGTCCGACGCGCCGAGCGTGGTCGCGGTCGAGGCGGCGCTGGACGAGTCCAGCTGGGCCGCGGCCATCGTCGAGGCGGTCCGCCCGGTCACGGTGTGGGTCGTCGTCGACGCCAGCCGCAAGACCTCGGACGTCGCCCACCACCTGCAGGGCCTGCGCCGGGTGGACGCCATCTGCCTGCGCGGCACCGGCTCCAGCGGCGACCCGGCGAGCCCGCTGTCGCTGCGCGTCCCGGTGGCGCTGCTGGACGGGCGGCCGTCCACGCCGTACCAGTGGGCCGCGATGCTGTGCGAGCGGCTGAGCCTGGTGGGCGGCTGACGTGCTGGGCATGGCGCGGTACCCGACGCTGTTCCTGGCGTTGTTGCTCGCCTCGCCCGCACTCTACGCCGGCTTCGTGACCCACCAGCTCGACGCAAAGACGGCCCTGCTGCGGCTGCTCATCGCCGTGCCCGTTGCCGCGGTCATGCTCGGACTGTTCCGCATGGTCACGCGGGGGTACGGCAAACAGAAGGACGAGCAGGCCAAGCGCCCGCCCGAGGAGGGCACCGCGGCGGCGGGCGACCACGAGCCGCTGCGCGCCGAGGCGGTGGCCGGCGAGCCGTTCCCGCAGCGCCGGTCCGCGGACAACGAGTAGCGCCCTAAATATCGTTGGAGGACCGGTTGCGCAGCCCGTAGCGGCTCGCCACCGGGTTCCACACGCCCAGGAACCGGCCCTTGGCGTCGCTGGCGTTCTTCGACTGCCGCTGCGCCTCGTCGTAGTAGTCCTGCCCGCCGCCGCTGCAGCCGCTGGCCTGCTGCGCCTGCCCCCACGGCACGAAGTTGCGGTCGGCGGCGAGGGAGAAGCCCAGCGCCTCCTTGAGCATGCCCCGCAGCTGCTCGCCCTCGGGGATCGCCGAGAGGTCGAAGCGCGCGATGTTGTCGACCTGCGACTGGCGCTCGGTGCCCACGGTCTGCATGTCCGCGATCGCCTTGTCGATCATCGTGCACTTGCCGACCAGGTCGATCGCCGCGTTGAGCTTGGTCCGGCTGGCGATGCTGGCGTCGAGCAGCGCGTCGACCGCGGCCGCCTGCGCCTTCGGATCCCCGGTCGTGGCCGTCCCGGACCCGCCGTTCGCGGTCGGGCCGGGCGGCGTGCCGTCGGGCGCGGGGGCCGCCGTGGTCGCCGTCGCCGTCCCCGACGCCGCGGCCGTCTGCGTGCCGTTGCCGCCGGTCAGCCGTACCACCGCGATCACCGTGCTGGCGATGACCAGCACGACGACGATGACCGTCAGCGACAGCAGCACGCGTGACCGGGAAGGCTTGAGCGGCGGGTAGTACCCCGGCTGCGGCGACCCGGAGATCGGCGTCACCGAGATCGGCGTGGGCGACACCGGCACGCCCGGGTAGGGCGCCCCCGAGACCGGCGGGAGCTGCGGATACCCGCCCGGCGGGTACTGCGGCTGGACCTGCGGATACCCACCCGGCGGGTACTGCGGCTGGACCTGCGGATACCCACCCGTGGGGGCCTGCGGATACCCGCTGGCGGGGACCTGCGGGTACCCGCCCGCGGGGACCTGCGGCACACCGGGCGGGTACACGGCGGGCGGCGCCACCTGCGGATACCCGCCCGACGGGTACTGCGGCGGCGGCTGCCCGGCCCCGCCCGGGTTCGAGATCGGCGTCACGTCGTAGGCGACGGGTGATCCCGGGTATGCGCCTGCCGCGGGCGTCAACGGCGAGCCGCAGTTGGCGCACTGGGTTGCGGCGGCGGCGTTGCCCGGGAAGAAGCATGTCGGGCAGGGCATGCGCCCGAGGGTAACGATGCCCGCCAAGCCTCGGTACACCCGTGGGTTGCCGCGTGCCCCGATAACGGCCGATCCTCTCCCCCGTCCGTGCGGTTCTCGCCCGGTCGGACGGAGGCGAATTCCAGCACCGGCCGCGCCTCTCCTGCTGCGCGGGACACCGCGGGATGGCAGGCTCGGGCCATGGATGCCGGCCCCGATCGGTACGACGTCGTGGTGGTGGGTGCGGGCCCGGCCGGCGCCGCCGCCGCGCTGGCCGCGCGCCGCGCCGGGGCCACGGTCCTGTTGCTGGACCGCCAGGCCTTCCCCCGCGACAAGCCCTGCGGCGACGGTATCGCCCCGCACGCCCTCGACGTCGCCCGCGGGCTGGGCGTGCCGGACCTCGCCGCCGGGTACGCCCCGGTGACGTCGCTGCGGCTGGTCGGCCCGGGCGGAGGGGCGGTCGCGCGGCGCCACGCGCGCCCGGCGTACACGATCCCGCGCCTGGTCTTCGACCATCGCCTGGTGAGCGCCGCCGTGGCCGCGGGGGCGGTCCTGCGCGAGCACGCGGTGCGCCGGGTCGAGGACCGCGGCACCCACGTGGAGCTGGACGGCGAGATCCGCGCCGGCGCCGTGGTGGGCGCCGACGGCGCGTACTCGCTGGTCCGCAAGGCCCTCGGGCACGCGCCGAACGCCCCGGGCCACCTGGCCCTGGCCATCCGCGGCTACGCCCCGGCGCCGGACCTCCCGCCGGAGCAGCGCATCGTCACCACCCCGGCCGGGTGGCCGGCCTACGCCTGGGCGTTCCCCATCGGCGACGGCCGGGCGAACATCGGCTACGGCGAGGTGCTGCGCGGGCGTCCGCTCTCCCGGGCCTACCTCCTGGACCGCCTGGCCGCCCTCCTGCCCGACGTGGACACGGCGTCCGCGACCGGCCTGCGCGCCCACCACCTGCCGCTGTCCACCCACCGCCCGCCCCCGGCCGGCGGCCGCCTGCTGCTGGCCGGCGACGCCCTCTCCCTGATCAACCCCTTCACCGGCGAGGGCATCTTCTACGCGGTGCTCTCGGGGGCCCTGGCCGGCGCGGCCGCCACGACCGCCACCCCGACCGCGCACTATCGGGCCGCGCTGCGCGCCCGCCTGGGCCGCCACCTGCGCCACTCCCGCGCCGCGGCCGCCCTGAGCCAGCGGCGCTGGATCGTCGACGCCGCGGTCCGAGCCGCCGACCGCGACCAGCGGGTGTTCGACGCCCTGATCGAGCTGGGCCTGGGCGACGGTCGCCTGACCCCGCACGCCCTGACCTCGATCGCCCGCGCCGCACTGGCCTGAAAACACCAACGCTTCGGACTTATCCGCGGCCGGGGTATAAGTCCGATAAGTCGTGGCGCGCCAGCGCCCGACTTATCGAAGATCAGGACAGGTTGCCCGCCATGGTCGCCAGGGTGCGGACCGTGGTCAGGTACTCCTCGTCGGACAGTCCGGCGAGCGAGCGGCCCCGGATCGCGCGCACCTCGGTCTCGATCGCGTCGCGGGCCGCCGAGCCCTCGGGGGTGACCGTCCCGTCCGGCAGGGCCCAGCCCCGGTCGACCAGCTCCCCGAGCACTTCCGAATAGGGGCGCTCCCCCGGGCCCCAGAAGGGATCCGACGGGCCCAGGCCGTTCAGCACCTGCCACTGGCGCCTGGTGGTGGCGCGCGACGACAGGGCCGAGGCGAAGGCGGCCTCCAGCCGGCGGTCCAGCTCGCGCAGCCAGTACCCGATGGGACGCTCCTCGGCTCGCATGGCACACTCCAGTACATGTCGAAGGAATGTAGATAACAAAGAGTATGCATCGCGAGGACGAGGACGCCAAGGTGATGGCCGCCATCGAGAGCAGCATGGTGACGATCCGGCGGCGGCAGACGCGGCGGGCACTGTCCCGCGAGGCCGACAACGGCGTCGATCCCGCGCTGTTCGACGTCGTCGACGCCGTCGAGGGTGCGGAGCTGCAGGGCCGGCCGGTCACCGTGACCGACGTCGCGGCCGCGCTCGACGTGGCGCAGCCGCGGGCCAGCAAGCTCGTGGCGGCGGCGGTGGAGGCCGGGCTGGTCAGGAGGGAGGCCGACCAGAGCGACGGGCGGCGGGCGCTGCTGGTGCGCACCGAGGCCGGCCGGGAGCTGTGCGAGCGGGTCCACCGGGCCCGCCGGGCACGCTTCGCGCGGGCCACCGCGGGCTGGACGGCGCGGGAGCGCGCCACGTTCGCCCAGCTCCTCGGCCGGTTCGTGGACGGGCTCACGGATCCGGCAGCAGAACGCCACTGAGCGTCGATTCTTCAAGAGCCGCCGCTGCAGTAATCTTCGCCGGGGGGTGATGCGGGTGGAGGCCGACGATCCGGTACTGACGGACCTCGCCCGCCAGTGGGTCGCCGCGGTACGGCAGACCAGCTTCCTGGATCTGGGCGCCGACGCGCTGCAGAAGTTCTTCGAGCGGCAGGCGGCCGCGCTGCGGGGCGGGGACGCGCAGGCCGGGGCGGCCGCCGGGGCCGCGCTGGTCGGCGTCGGGCTGAACAACCCCGAGGCCCTGCAGCGCTCCATCGGGCTGCTGTTCCAGCTGCCGGGGGCCGGGGCCGAGATGATCGGCGGGTTCGCCGCCGGCTTCGCGCAGGCCAGCCGGCAGAAGATCCTCGACGACCAGGAGCGCATCCGGCGGGCCTGGACACGGGCGCTCACCGACGCCGAGCACAGCCTGCAGCGCGAGCTGCACCACCAGGCCCACCACGACCCGCTGACCGGGCTGCCCAACCGGGTGCTGCTGTACCGCCACCTCGCCGACGCCCTGCGCGAGGCCGGGCCGGACACCCGGATCGGCGTGTGCTTCCTGGACCTCGACGAGTTCAAGACCATCAACGACACGCTCGGGCACGGCTACGGCGACCAGCTGCTCGTCGCGCTGGCCGACCGGCTGCGCTCCACCGTGCTGGCCGCCGGGCACTTCGTGGCCCGGGTCGGCGGCGACGAGTTCGTGGTGGTCGTGCGCGACACGAAGGGCAACGACGAGCTGACCGAGCTGGCCGAGGCGATGCTCGCCGCGCTCAACAAGCCGGTCCTCCTCGACGGGCACGAGCTCGCGGTGTCGGCCAGCATCGGCATCGTCGAGCAGGCCGCGCGCGGCGCCGAGCCGGACGAGCTGCTGCGGGCCGCCGACGCCACGCTCTACCTCGCCAAGGCCGACGGCCGGGCCCGCTACGCCCTGTTCGACGAGCAGCGCAACGCGCAGCAGCTGCTGCGGTACGGCCTCACCGGGCGCCTCGCCGGCGCGCTCGAGCGCGGCGAGTTCGAGCTGGTCTACCAGCCGCTCGTGGCGCTGGACGGAAACCGCCTGCGCGGCGCGGAGGCCCTGCTGCGCTGGCGCCACCCGGACCTGGGCACGGTCTCGCCCAACACCTTCATCCCGGTCGCCGAGCAGTCCGGCATGATCCTGCCGCTGGGCCGGTGGGTGCTGCGCGAGTCGTGCCTGGCCGCCGCGGCCTGGCAGCGCAGCCACCCGGGCACGCCGCTGCTGGTGAGCGTCAACGTCTCACCGCGGCAGTGCACCGACCCGCGGCTGCTCGACGACGTGCGGCACGCGCTGGCCGACTCCGGGCTGGACCCGGCCAACCTGCAGCTGGAGCTGACCGAGACGGTGCTCATGCAGTCGACCGGCCGGCCGGTGCAGACCCTGCGCACGATCGCCGACCTGGGCGTGCGGATCGTCATCGACGACTTCGGCATCGGCTACTCCAACCTGGCCTACCTGCGCCACCTGCCGGTGCACGGGCTGAAGCTGGCCGGCGCGTTCATGGCCGGCATCCGCAAGCTGGAGAGCGACCACGTCGACGAGCAGATCGTGGAGACCGTCATCCGGCTCGCCCACATGCTGCAGATGACGGTCACCGCCGAGGGGATCGAGACGGCCGACCAGGCCGCCCGGCTGGCCGCGCTGGGCTGCGACCTCGGCCAGGGCTGGCTCTTCGGGCGGCCGGTGCGGCCGGCCGAGATCCCCCTTACACCGTCACCCGCGTGAGCCGGATCCAGCGGTACCCGTAGGGCCCCAGCGTCAGCGCGGACATGTCGCCGACCTCGGGGTACTCCTGGTCCCCGAACACCTGGTTGGGGTGACTGGCCTCGGCTCGCAGCTCGCTCAGGTCCACGACCGCGTCCTCGACGCCGAGGTTGTGCAGGAACAGCATCGTGCCGGTGGGCCCCTCGGCCTTGTGCGCCAGCACGCCCGGCGGCAGCGGCTTGTCCACGACCACGCAGGCGCCGTTGGACACCTCGGGGCTCTCGCGCAGGGTCCGGATCATCCGCTCGAACCACGACAGCAGGGACCGGTCGTCGTGGCGCTGGGCGGTGACGTTGACCTTCTCGTACCCGTACTCCCCCTTGGCGATCACCGGCCGGACCGGCTCGCCCTTGCTGAACCCGGCATTGGTGTCGAACGACCACTGCATCGGCGTGCGGATCGCGTAGCGCCCCGGCAGCGAGAGGTCCTCGCCCATGCCGATCTCCTCGCCGTACCGCAGCACCGGCGTCCCCCGCAGCGTGAACTGCAGCGAATAGGCCAGCTCGATGCGAGCCCGATCGCCACCCAGCATCGGGGCGAGCCGCCGGCGGATGCCGCGGTCGTAGAGCTTCATGTCGTCGTCGGGGCCGAACTGGGCGAAGACGTTGGAGCGCTGCTCGGCGGTGAGCCGGGACAGGTCGATCTCGTCGTGGTTGCGCAGGAACGTGGCCCACTGCCCGCCCGGCGGGAGCTTCGGCGTGGTGCGCAGCCACTCGATGACCGGCTCGGGGTTCTGCCGGGCCAGGGCGAGCACCAGGCGGCCGTTGAGCATGAAGTCGAAGAGCATGTGAATGCGGTTGCCCGAGCCGCCGGCGTCGCCGAAGTACTCCGGCAGCTTCTCCGGCTCGACGTTGGCCTCAGCCAGCAGCATGGCGTCGCCGCGGCGCCACTGCACGTGCTCGCGCAGCTCGGTGAGGTAGTCGAAGTCCTTCGGGGAGTCGGGCTGGCCCGGCTCGGTCAGCTCGATGATGAACGGCACGGCGTCCATGCGGAACCCGGCCACCCCGAGCTGGATCCAGAAGGCGAGCACCCTCTTGATCTCGGCGCGCACGTGCGGGTTGGTGAAGTTCAGGTCGGGCTGGAAGGCGTAGAAGCGGTGGTAGTACCAGGCGCGGGCCCTGCGATGGTACGTCCAGGTCTCCGCCTGCTCACCCGGGAACACCATGCCCTGGTAGCGGTCGGAGGGCTCCTTGTTCGCCCAGACGTACCAGTCGCGATACGGCGAATCCGGCGACGACACCGCCGACTGGAACCACGGGTGCTGGTCGGAGGTGTGATTCACCACAAGATCGATGATGACCTTGATGCCCCGGTTCGCCGCCTGGTGGAGCAGCTCGGCGAAGTCACCCAGGGTGCCCAGCCGCGGATCGACGTTGTAGAAGTCGGTCGAGTCATAACCGTCGTCCTGCCCGGGCGTCGGGTGGATCGGGTTGAGCCACAGGCAGTTCACCCCGAGCCTGGCCAGGTAGTCCAGGCGGCTGATAACGCCTTGAAAGTCACCGATCCCATCGTCGTTGGAGTCCTGGAACGTCTCCACGTCCAAGCAATAGATGACGCTCTCGGTGTACCAGCGCTCGCCCATGTATTTTCGGGTCTCCGAATCCGGCTCCACTCAAACGCGCGCTTGCGTGCGCACGGGCCGGACCGCGAGGATGGCTCCCGGGGGGCTGATGGTCGACTTCGCAGGCGCGCTACGCGACGCAATCCAGGCACGTGGTCTGGGGCTGGAGCGCATCCAGGAGCGGTTGCGTGCGGAGGGCTACTCGGTGAGCCTGGCGACGCTGAGTTACTGGCAGACCGGGCGCAGCCGGCCCGAGCGGCGGGAATCGCTGGCCGCCCTGGCCGAGCTGGAGAAGATCCTCGAGGTCGAGCCGGGCTCGCTGGCCGCCCTGGTCGGGCCGCCCCGGCCGCGCGGGCGCCACCTGCACAAGAGCACCGAGAACCAGGAGCTCGGCGCCTTCTGGTCCGAGCGCGATCTCATCGTCGACCTGGCCCAGGGCATCGACACCCGCTGGGACGCCCGGCTGACCAGGCTCAGCCAGCACGACCGCGTCAACGTCGGGCCGGACCGGGGCGAGATTTCCTTCCTGGTACGGCAGGTGCTGCGGGCCGAGGCCGACGGCCCCGACCGCTGGGTGGCGATCATCCGCCTCGACGTCCCGGGCAACCCGCTGCCGCGGCTCGAGCCGGTGCGCAACTGCCGGCTGGGGCGGGTCGTCGAGCACCCGGAGAGCGGCCTGTTACTGGCCGAATTGTTGTTCGACCGGCCGCTCGCCAAGGGTGAGACGGTGATCACCGAACATGCGCTGCACAATTATCCGCCGTTTCCGCTGGCGACTCAGTACGAGCGCAAGTTCCGCCTGCCGGTCCGCGAATACGTGGTCGAGGTCTGTTTCGACCCCGCCGCCTTACCGCGGGCCGTCTTTCAGTTCCAGCAGATGGACGGCCAGGACGAACAGGTCACGTCGATGGAGGTCGACGTGGGCCACACGGTCCACGCGATCGCCCTCGACTATGGCCCCGGCCGCTATGGACTGCGGTGGGACTGGGAGTAGTTCGCGCTGCTCACAACACTTTCGACAGTGTCGATCGCAGCACCTTGGACGGTAGGGAAGAACAACGGGGCGCCGGTGTGGCCAGCGCCCCGCCTCTGTTCCCGGAAATACCCGGCGTCACCATCGGAACGGCTGGGATGTCGCCGCGACGGTTAGGGTGGAACGCATGTGCCGCCTCCACAAGGAAGTCTTTTCCTTGGGAAGAAACCTATTCGCACCCGTGCCGGGCCCTCAAGGTTGAACCGAGCCTTAACAGTTAACCCTCGCGATGCCCGGAGGCCTTAACAGTTAAGAGTCGGACCCTGAGAGCGAAAAGGGCCGGACGGTCGCACCCGCCAACTTGTGCGACCGCCCGGCGTCATGGAACCCCGTGATCTATGCGAGCCTGATCCAGGCGGAGGCGTCCGGCGGCAGCGTGCCGTCCTCGTTCAGCGGCACGCTGCTGAGCAGCACCTCCCGGTGCGGCGGCAGCACCGCCGCCTCGGTGCCCAGGTTGGTCACGTTGGCGAATGAGTCGTCCCGCGCGAAGGCGAGCACGTGCGGCTCCGACTCCAGCCAGCGCATCGGCCCGTCGCCCAGGGCCGGGTCCTCGCGCCGGATGCGCAGCGCCTCGCAGTACAGCTCCAGGAAGGAACCCTGCACGCCCTGCTGGGCGGCGACGGAGAGCTCGGCCCAGTGCGCCGGCTGCGGCAGCCACGGCGTGCCGGTGGCGTCGGACGGACTGAAGCCGAACGGCGCCGTGGACCCCGACCAGGGCAGCGGCACGCGGCAGCCGTCCCGGCCGGGGTCGACGCCCCCGGAGCGATGGAACATCGGGTCCTCGCGCAGTGCGTCGTCGAGGTCCTCGACCTCCTCCAGGCCGAGCTCCTCGCCCTGGTAGAGGTAGTACGCGCCGGGCAGGGACATGGTGAGCAGCGCCGCGGCCCGCGCCCGGCGGGTGCCCAGCGCGAGGTCGGACGGCACGTCTCGGCGCTTGTCGGCGAAGGCGAAGTTGGTCACCTCGCGGCCGAAGCGGGTCACCTCGCGGGTCACGTCGTGGTTGCTGAGCACCCAGGTCGCCGGGGCGGCCACCGGGGCGTGCACCTCGAGGGTCATGTCGATCTCGTACCGCAACTTGTCGGCCTCCCACGGCGCGCCCAGGAAGGCGAAGTTGAACGCCGTGTGCAGCTCGTCGGGGCGCAGGTACCGGGCGAACGCCTCGTGGTCGGGCAGCCAGACCTCGCCGATGAGGGCGCGCGACGGGCTGTAGGTGTCCGCGATGCGCCGCCACGACTGGTAGACCTCGTGGATGCCGTCGTTGTCCTCGTACGTGTCGCTGACCAGCGGGTCCTTGATGAGCACGGCGGCCGAGTCGATCCGGATGCCGTCGATGCCCCGGTCCAGCCAGAACCGCAGGATGTCCTCGAACTCGGCCCGCACCGCCGGGTGGTCCCAGTTGAAGTCGGGCTGCTCGGGGGCGAACAGGTGCAGGTACCACTCCCCGTCCGCGACCCGGGTCCAGGCCGGCCCGCCGAAGATGGACTGCAGGTCGGTCGGCGGCAGCTCGCCGTGCTCACCGCGGCCCTTGCGGAACCAGAAGAGGTCCCGCTCCGGCGAGCCGGACGGCGCGGCCAGCGCCTTCTGGAACCAGGCGTGCTGGTCGGAGCAGTGGTTCGGCACGATGTCGCAGATCACCCGGATGCCCGCGGCGTGGGCCTCCTCGATGAGCTTCTCGGCCTCGGCGAGGGTGCCGAAGATCGGGTCGATGGCCCGGAAGTCGGCGACGTCGTAGCCGCCGTCGGCCAGCGGCGAGGGGTACCACGGCACGATCCAGATCGCGTCGATCCCGAGGCCGGCCAGGTACGGCAGGCGGGAACGCAGGCCTGCCAGGTCGCCGACGCCGTCGCCGTTGCCGTCGGCGAAGCTCCGCAAGTACACCTGGTAGATAGCGGCACTGCGCCACCATGCTTGGTGGGTCTGGTCGGCCACGTGGAACCTGCTTTCTCGCACTTTGAAAGTTTGAGTGGGGATGTGTTGAACGCTTTGGTGACCGCCGGCAGGGTGCTCAGCCCTTGACGGCCCCTCCCAAACCGGCGCTGGAGAGGAACATGCGCTGGAAGATCAGGAAGAACACGACCGGGATGAGCGTCGAGATGGCCAGGGACGCGAGGAACACGCCCAGGTCCGTCTGCGACGCGATCGCGGGCAGGCGCACCGACAGCGGCTGGTTCGTCGGATCCTTGAGCACCAGCATGGGCCACAGGAAGTCTTTCCAGCTCGCGATGGCCGCGAACACCGACACGACGCCGAGGATCGGCCTGGACATGGGCAGCACGACCGACCAGAACAGCCGGAACGCGCTGGCACCGTCGACCCTGGCCGCCTCGAACACCTCGCGCGGGAGGCCGTCGAAGAACCGCGTCACGATCACGACGTTGAACGCGCTCGCGCCGGACGGCAGCCAGACGGCCAGGAAGTTGTTGATGAGCGACGTGCCGATCAGCGGCGGGTTGAGGATCGTGAGGTACAGCGGCACCAGGAGCACGACGCTCGGCACGAACAGGGTCGCGATCACCAGTCCGTTGACGATCTTGGCCCAGGCCGGCCGCAGGACGGACAGCACGAAGCCACCCGTGGTCGCGACGAGCAGCTGCACGAACCACGAGCCGGCGGCGAGCCAGATCGTGTTGAGGAAGTAGCGGCTGATCTTGACGTCGTTCCACGCCTCGGAGATGTTCTCCCAGCGCATGCCGTGCGGGAAGATCGCCAGCGGCGTGCGGATGATGTCCTGCGTGGGCGTGACGGCGAACTTCGCCAGCAGCAGCATCGGCCCGACGCCGACGAAGAGCAGCAGCACCAGCAGGATCCCGTGCAGGATGCGCATGGTCCAGCTGACGCTGGGGATGCGCCAGTCCTGCTCGGAGACGTAGCCGCGGCCGCCCTCGAAGTTGGAGGCCTTGCGCTTGCGGACCGGCCGCGCGACCCGGACTGCGCCGGCCACACCGGCGATGTCGGTGGGCTCGGTGACGGCGGTCTGCGGGAGGGTCATGGCGCTCGTCTTCCCCTCGGAAATGTGTCGGCCGGTCACGACTTGCTCCAGCCGGACGTGAGCTTGAAGTAGATCAGGGACAGGATCGCCAGGAAGGCCGCGAGCATGACGGACAGGGCCGTCGCCGCGCCGTAGTTCCCGCCCAGGGACCGGCCGAAGCCGTAGTCGTAGATCATCAGAAGGATCGTGAGCGTGGCGTTGGCCGGGCCGCCGTCGGTGAACAGGTACGGCTCCAGGAACACCTGCACGGTACCGATGATCTGCAGGATGAACGTGATGAGCAGGACGCCGCGCAGCTGCGGCATGCTCACGTGCCAGATCTTGCGCCAGATGCCGGCGCCGTCGACCTCGGCGGCGTCGTACAGCTCGTCAGGGACGCTGATGAGCGCGGCCAGGTAGATGATGACCGTCCCGCCCGCCGCGGCCCACGTCGCTTCGAGGACGAGGGCGGGCAGGGCCAGGGACGGGCTCGACAGCCAGGTGTACGGGCCGAGGCCGATGTAGCCCAGCAGGGTGTTGAACACGCCGTCCTTGGCGCCGTCGTAGAAGAACTTCCACAGCAGGACGGCGACGACCGGCGGCACCACGACCGGGAGGTAGGCCAGCGCCGAGTACAGGCCCTTGCGCCGGCGCACCGAGCTGATGAGCACCGCGGCCACGAGCGGGATCGGGAAGCCGATCACCAGGGCCAGCAGCGCGAAGACGAGGGTGTTGCGGATCGCCGTGGGCAGGTCGGGGTCGGTCAGTACGTACTCGAAGTTCTTCCAGCCGACCCACTTCGGATCCCCGACGAGGTTCGTCTTCTGGAAGCTCATGACGACCGACCGCACGATCGGCCACCAGGAGAAGATCCCGAAGATGAGCAGGAGCGGCAGCGCGAACACGATCGAGCTCAGTCCGCCACGCTGGGCCCAGGTCTTCGGGCTGCGGCGGCGAACCCGCGCGCCCGTCCCCCGCTCGTGATTGCCCCTGGCGACGTCGGTCCGCCGAGGGGCACCCAAAGCGCTCACGACACATCACTCCTCGTCCTGGATTCGGGGGCATCGCCCCCGGTGTGGGCCGCCGGTCGCCCGGCGGCCCACTACTTACGGGTTGTTGATGATGTGGTGAGCGATCAGCCGGCCGCGTCGATGGCGCGCTGCGCCTTGGTGTTCGCGTCGGTGAGGAGCTGGTCGATGTTGGCGTTCTTGTCGGTCAGGACGGCCTGGACGACCGTGTCGAGCGACTTGTAGACGTCCTGGGTGGCCACGGCCGGCTCGTTGACGAGCTTGGCGTCGAACACCTTGCTGGTGAAGGTGGTCATCTGGTCCAGCGGGACGTTCACGTAGGACTTGATCCAGCCCTGGTAGGTCTCGTACTGCTGCTGCGAGAAGATCGGCAGCTCAGGGGTGCCCACGGGCTGCTTGCTCGCCACCATGGTCTCGGCGTTCTTGGCCGCGGCCTCCTGCTTGGTGTACTTGCGCAGGTAGTGGAAGTCGATCCACTTGATCGCGGCGGCCTTCTCGTTGGCGTTGGCCTTGCTGGACACGGCGGCCATGGTGCCACCACCGAGCACGCCGGCGTCGCTACCGGTCAGCGGGATCATCGTGAGGCCGTACGACTTCGGGTTGATGTTGTTGGTCTGCACGAGGCTCGTGTAGACGTCCTGACCCGAGGTGTACATGCCGAGCTTGCCGGCGGCGAAGGCCTGGTTGATGCCCGACCAGTCGTAGCTGAAGTTCGCGCCCATGGAGTTGTCGGTCCAGCGCAGGTCCTTGAGGAACTGCAGCGAGGCCTTGGTCGCGTCGTTGGTCAGCGTGGCCTTCTTGCCGTCCTCCATGCGCCCACCGCGGGCGTAGGTGTCGACGGTCAGCTGCCAGCCGCCGGTGCCGTCCTTGGACATCTGGGCGAAGCCGGCCTGGCCGGTCTTGTCCGCGATGGCCTTGGCGTCCGCGCGGACCTCGTCCCAGGTCGTCGGCGGCTTGTTCGGGTCGAGGCCGGCCTGGGTGAACAGGTCACGGTTGTAGTGCAGGCCGACCGCGTAGATGCTCTTGGCCGGGATGGCGTAGACGTGGCCGTTGTCGCCCTGGCCGTACTGCAGCAGGTTCTTGTTGAAGTTCGCCGCGTACGACAGCGTGCTGAGCTGGTCCTGCATGTCGGAGATCTGCTGGTTCGCGATCAGCGTCTTCGCGTCGGTGAAGGGGATCTCGAACACCTTCGGCAGCGTGCCACCCGCGAGGTCGGCCGCGAACGTGGTGGCCTTCCACTCGTAGTCGTGGGTCTTGACCGTGATGTTCGGGTTTTCCTTCTGGAAGTCCGTCACCTCCTGGGCGAGCGCCTGCTGCGCCTCGGGCTTGGCACCGGGGAGCAGACCCACGACGTCGAGCGTGACGGCGGCGTTCGCGTCTGCGGTCTTGTCCTTGTCGTCGTCCGAGCTGCACGCGGTGAGCGTGCTGCCCAGCGCAAGCGCACCCACGATGGCGACCGCCATCGTCGTGGTACGTGAGAACTTCATCGTCGCTCCTTGTTGGGGTGTGTAAGACATCCGACCCGTGGATTAGGAGGCCGTGCGGGCGGCCGGGGCGTCCAACCTTGACCGCTCGCACGGAAGAGCAGCCGGGCGCCGGCTGCCGGGGTGCATCAAGCGCGTTACTGATCGGTTTCCATCGCATCGCGTCAGGGTTTCCGCCCTGACGTAGGCAAGAGATTAGGCTCACGTCGCACAAGAAGTCCATGGCTCGTTGCAAAATTTTAATGATCTTTGGGCAGCCATTTGCACGGGCGCGCTCCCATGGGCCTTCAACTTGCACAGAATCGCCCGAAAACGCGCAGTGACCGGCCCCCGGGGCCGGTCACTGGGGGCCATAAGGGGCTCGAAAAGCCGTTGTAGAAACGATGCAAAGAGCCCCACGACATCCCGTAGGAGTCGTAGGGCTCTGTGGTAACCGGGGAACTTTTACGCGGCAGTGGTGGCCCGCGCCGCCTCCTGCAGGGCGCCGGTCGAGCCGCGCACGACGAGCTCGGGCTCGAACAGCATCTCCTCGGTCGGCACGAGCGTGCCGGCCACCTGGCTCACCAGCAGGGTCACGGCGGCCTGGCCCATCGCCTGGATGGGCTGGCGGACCGTGGTCAGCGGCGGGTCGGTGCAGTTCATGAAGAGCGAGTCGTCGAAGCCGACCACCGACACGTCGTCGGGCACCTCGCGGCCGAGCCGGCGGGCGGCCCGGATCGCGCCGAGGGCCTGCACGTCGGAGGCGCAGATGATGCCGGTGACGCCGTGCTTGATGAGCCTGGTGGCGCCGGCCCGTCCGCCCTCCATCGAGAAGATGACCCGCTCGACGTCGTCCTCGCTCACCGTGCCCGACTCTTCGGCGGCGGCCTTGAAGGCGGCCAGCTTGCGATTGGACGGGGCGTGGTCGGCCGGACCGAGGATCAGCCCGATGCGCTTGTGCCCCAGCGAGCTGAGATGGTTGAACGCCTGGTCCACCGCGTGCCCGTCGTCGACCGACACCCGGGGGAAGCCGAGGTCGTCGATGGCCGCGTTGACCAGCACCGCGGGCAGGCCGCGGTCGTGCAGGCGGTGGTAGTGCTCGTGCTCCGCGGCCGCCTGGTGATAGAGGCCGCCACAGAAGATGATGCCGGACACGTGCTGGTCCAGCAGCATCTCGACGTAGTCGGCCTCCGACACTCCGTCGGCGGTCCGGGTGCACAGCACCGGGGTGAAGCCGCGCTTGGACAGCGCGCCGGCGACCACCTCGGCAAAGGCCGGGAAGATCGGGTTTTGCAGCTCCGGCAGCACGAGGCCGACCAGGCGGGCCCGCTCGCCGCGAAGCTTGGTTGGCCGTTCGTAGCCCAGCACGTCGAGGGCGGTGAGGACCGCCGTGCGGGTCGCGTCTGAGATGCCGGGCTTGCCGTTGAGCACCCGACTCACGGTCGCCTCGCTCACGCCGGCGTACTTCGCCACCTCAGCGAGTCGTCGAGTCATGCCCGCAAGCGTAGTGCATGACTACGCAATTTTTTGCACGATGTCGCCCACTCAACGTTGGCGGCCTGGATCTTGCCGGTGTGATGCCCGAATAATCCGGGATAAATCCGGGCATCAACCCCAGCGCTTCACGTCAACCGGCCAGCGCGATCGAGATCTTGCCGCCGCCGTACCCCGAAACGTCCACCTTGAGGTCGAGCCGCCGGCCCAGGGCCAGCAGGTAGTTCACCGCGTCCGCCGGCGGCCCACCGCCGGGAAGGAACGTCTGGTGCAACTTGACCCGCGGTGCCCCCTCCTTGTTGATCAGCCCGGCGAGGATGTTGCACACCTCGATCGCGTTCTCGCCGATCATCTTGGAGATCTCTTTGTCATCGATGCAGTCCTGCGCACCGCCCGGCGGGATCAGGCCGATCGCCGCGCCGGCGTAGGCGGTGAGCTCGAAGTCCATGCCGATCACGGCCATGAGCTGCAGCCGTTCGTCGGTGTAGAGGGCGACCAGGGTCCGTGGGATGTCGGCGGCTTTGAGGGGGTCGGCCGGGTTCACCGTGACCGGTCGGCCGAGCAGGTCGTCAAAGAGATCCCTGACGGCCTTGGGAACGGGCAGAACATGCGACATAGCTCATATCATCCCAAAATAGGATCGAGTGCGTCCTTGAAAGTGTCGGCTGTGAACGGCTTGGTGACGAGGAAGAGCGCGCCGGCGTCCTCGGCCGCCTGTCGCATCTCCGGCGTGCCCTCGGACGTGACGAACCCGAACGGGACCTGGTTGCCGTTGGCGCGCAGCATCCGCAGCACCTCGACCCCGGTCATGTGCGGCATGTTCCAGTCGGACAGGACCAGGTCCGGCTTCTCGGCCAACGCCTTGTCGAAGGCCTCCTGCCCGTCGCAGGCCTCCACGAGGTCGTGCCCCTCGTAGCCGGCCTGGCGAAGGGTACGGGTCACGATCTGACGCATCACCCGGCTGTCGTCGGCGATCAGAATCTTCATGCGGGTGCTCCAGCAAGATCGGCGGTGCTTTCCAGAACAGTGACGGTGACCGACTCCGCCATCCAGGAGCCCTCGAGGTGGCACACCTCGGTGACCGACGGATAGCGGCCGTTGGAGCCGTCGACGTGCACGTGCGGCAGCGAGAGGGCGCACGGCTCGGGCAGCAGGCTCTTCACGTTGCCGCCGATGATGTTGGCCAGCTCGCCCAGGGCGTCGGCCACGTCCTCCTCGGCGACGTCGTCGAAGTCGATGCCCAGCAGCGCCGCGGCGACGTTCTTCGCGGCCGGCTCCGAGCAGCTCACCAGCACGTGGCCGCGCCATGCGCCGGTGACGGAAACCGACGCGGTGACGTCGGTTTCCGGTTTCTCGGGCGGGTAAGGGACCAGCGGGCTCGCCCCGTCCAGGTCCAGGTACGAGGACCAGACCTGCTCCGCGATGACCTTCAGGTCCTCTTCTGTCGGGTTGGTCATGCTGCGACTCCGTTCGGGACGAGGCCGAGCAGCGCCAGCTTGTCGATGATGGCGTCCGGGGTGAAGGGCTTGATCACGTACTCGTGCGCCCCCGAGGCCAGGGCCCGGACGATCTGGCTCTGCTCGCTCTCCGTAGTGACCATCATGAGCGTCATCCCGCGCAGCCGCGGCTCCGCGCGGACCGCCGTGACGAACTCCAACCCGTTCATCTCGGGCATGTTCCAGTCGACGAGCGCGAGGCCGGGGATCTCACCTTCGCCCTCGAGGACATTGGTCTTGAGGTAGTCCATCGCCTCTTGGCCGTTTCCCGCCTCGACTACGTCGAAGCCCAGCTGTGCCACGATCCGCTTGAGGATCAAGCGCATCGCGCGCGAATCGTCGATCACCATGGTGAGCATCCGGCTTCACCCCTTTCCTACTGCGCTCACGGCGGTGGCGGCCCTGCCGGCCGCCCGAAGCTTGTACGCGGAGGTCCGCCCGGCGACCACCCGCTCGAACCTGTCATCGATGCCGATCGTGGTCTCCGCGGAGCCCAGGAACAGCCAGCCGTCGGGGCGCAGCGTCCCCGCGACGCGCTGCAGTACGGTCCGCTTGGTCTGAACATCGAAATAGATCAGCACGTTGCGGATGAACACGATGTCGAACGGCCCCATCGGCGGGAACGGCGCCGCAAGGTTGAGCCGGCGGAACGACACGTTCTTGCGCAGCGTCGACGTCACCTTCCAGTGGGCGCCGTTGCGCTCGAAATGCTTGACCAGCAGCGGCGCCGGCAGGCCCCGGTTCACCTCGAGCTGGGTGTAGAGCCCGGCCTCGGCCCGGGTCAGCATCTCGGTGGAGATGTCGGTCCCGAGGATGTCGAAGGTCCAGCCGGGCGGCAGGCTGTCGTGCAGCACCATGGCGAGCGTGTAGGGCTCCTGCCCGCTGGAGCTGGCGGCCGACCACACCTTGATGGTCCGGGCGGACGAGCGCCTGACCAGCAGGTCGGGCAGCACCGTGTCGACGAGCTGCTTGAACGGTTCGCCGTCGCGGAAGAACGAGGTCTCGTTCGTGGTGAGCGCGTCCACGATCTTCGCGTGGATATCCGGCTCGGGACGCTGCTGGGCGCGATTGACGAACTCCGAGACCGTCGGCAGCCCTGACTGGCGGGCCAGCGGCAGCAGCCGGGCCTCGACAAGGTACTCCTTGCCCGCCTCCAGCACGATCGCCGCGTCGCGCCGGACCAGGCCGGCGATGAAGGCGAACTCCTGGGCTGTCAAGGTCATCGGGTCACCTCCATGGACTTCGCGCCGCGGCCACCTGCGGTACGGCTGATGAGATGGTTCGCGATCTCGCCGAGCGGCAGCACGGCATGCGCGATGCCCGCCTGTGCGACCGCGCCCGGCATTCCCCAGACGACCGACGTCGCCTCGTCCTGCGCCACGATCTCCGCCCCGGCCGAGCGCAACTGCTCGGCACCGCGTTTGCCGTCCTGGCCCATCCCAGTGAGGACGACCGCCAGCGTCGAGCCGCCGTACGTGCGCGCGACCGAACGGAACAGCACGTCGACCGCGGGCCGGCAGAAGTTCTCCGGAGGCCCGGTGTTGAGCTTGGTCACCACCTCGGTGCCGCGGCGGACCACCTCCATGTGGAAGTCCCCCGGCGCGATGTAGACGGTCCCCGGCCGCACGACCATGTCCCCGGTCGCCTCCACCACCGTGAGCGCGGCGGTGCGGTCCAGCCGGTCGGCGAACATCTTGGTGAAGACGGGCGGCATGTGCTGCACCACGACCACGGGCACCGGCAGGCTGGCCGGCAGCGCGCGGACGACGGCGGTGAGCGCGTCCGGGCCGCCCGTGGAGCAGCCGACGGCCACGACCTCGACGCCGCCGGTGCGCGGCGCGGCGGGCGCGGGCGCGGCGGCGGGGCCGCCCGGCGGCACGTTCGGCGGACGGACCACGCCCGGCAGCGGG
>NZ_BAAARV010000036.1:0-43974 GCF_039532525.1 Dactylosporangium salmoneum | reverse complement strand
GATGGTCTGCCAGGGTGCGTACTCGGCCGGAACGTCACGCCACGGCGCCCCGACCCGGATGCGCCGGCGGATCCCGTTGATGAGCTGCCGTCTGTCCCACTTCGGCGGACGACCCAGCGACGGCTGCGCAGGCAGTAGCGGCGCGAGCGCCGCCCGCTGAGTAGGCCCGGGGCGCGGTGTCGGGATTGCTCCCGGCCCGTTTCCCCGGACCTCTCGCCGAACCCGCCGTGCGCCTCTCGACGCAACGGGCTCTCCACGGCCTTTGCCGTCAGGCTTGTTGCAGGTTCCAGGGGTTGGGGATCGCTGTGCTGCGGTAGCGATACCGGGTCACCGGGATCGCGCTGATCTTCCGCAGTTCGATCTCGCCCGCTGTGATCGGCCGCCACTGCCCAGAGGCGGTGACGAACCGGCGGCGGACGTCCGACCACGTCCAGTGATGCCGCTCGCGCAGCATACGGATCAGCCTCCACCAGGTGAAGTTGTCCAACATGCCGAAGGTGTTCTTCGCGACGGCGTGCCGGAAGTAGTTGGCCCAGCCGTGCATGAACATGTTCAGACGGGTCAGCACATAGCCCAGATCCTGTTGCGACGTCTTGTGGGTCAAGGCACGAATCTTCGTCTTCAGCGACCGCAGAGGCCGCTGGGCGACGAAGGTGTAGACGTGCCATTTGCTCGTTCCTCGCTTGCGGCGCCACTGGATGTGAAACCCCAAGAAGTCGAAACCCTCACTCATATGCACGACTCGGGTCTTGGCCGGTGACAGCCGAAGACCGATCGGCCGCAGCACTTGAGCGACCTCCTCGCGCAACACCTCGGTGTCCTGCTCGGTCCCGTGGACCAGAACCACGAAGTCATCCGCGTAACGGACGACCCGCCAGTTCGGCAGCCCCCGGTCACGTCGTCGTCTCCGGCGTCCTTGGGTCGACATCACCCCACCCGGCTCCCACCCCCGTTGCAGATGCTCGTCGAGCACCGCCAGGGCGATGTTGGCCAGAAGCGGTGAGATGACGCCGCCCTGAGGTGTCCCGGTGTGACTGTCCTGAAGCTCGCCGAGCTCAGTGAGCACACCGGCCCTCAGAAACGCCTTCACCAGCGCCAGGACCCGTTTGTCCTTGATCCGCTCCCGGACGCGGTCCATCAACGCGGCGTGCTCGATCTCGTCGAAGCACGCTTGGATGTCCGCGTCCAGGACCCAGCGGTAACCGCAGGTCCCGAAGAAATGGATCTCAGCAACGGCATCCTGAGCCCGCCGGTTGGGCCGGAACCCGTAGGAGACCGGCTTGAAGTCGGCCTCGAACAACGGCTCCAGCACCAGCTTCAACGCGGCCTGGACAACCCGATCGGCGACGACGGGTATCCCCAGTCGCCGAACCTTCCCGGATCCGCCCGGCTTGGGAATCTTCTTCTCCCGCACCGGCAGTGGCCGGAACGTGCCCGCTTTGAGCTGGCCACGCAGGTCGTCCAGGAACCCAGGAACACCGATCCGCTCCTCGACGTCGGCGACCGAAAGGCCGTCCACGCCGGCAGTTCGTGCCCCCTGATTGCCGGCGACCCGGTCGAACGCCACGATCAGCGTCGCCGGGTCGTGCACGAGGTTGAACAAGTCGTCGAACCGGCGGCCCGGATCGGCCACCGCCCAACGGTGAAGCTTGGCCTGCATCTCCGATACCCGCCGACGCGGCCCCATCGAGGCCGGTTCCGGCGCGGCCCCGGTATTCACCGGTGCATCTTTCGGCATTACAGCCTCCGCCCCTCGCAAAACCGCTGCCGTCCTTCCCCATGCACCGGGCTCTCCCCGGCTCGGAGTACTACGACGGCTCCGCCCCACCCGTCCCGTTCGGCAGTCGGTGTGCCTATCCCGATGTGCGAGCTGGTCGCTCGCCCACCGGGAACCGAAGACAGGCGGTTCCCGTGTTCACTGTGATTCGCTCGACGGAGTAGGAGCCCGACTGTGTCCCAGCGGCATCGCCATGAGTACGCCGCAGACCTTCCTCATGGCCTCCAGGACGAGCGCAATAACACGCCCCAGGAGTTCCCGCCGCCAGCAGACGGCGGTGCGCACCGCACCCGACCCATATCCACCAGATTTGAGTCGGTGACCGAGTTAGGACGTAACAACGCCGGTTCCTCTCGTACTCCTCTCCGCCACGCTTGCCGAACCCGCACCATCTGGCAGTACTGGCACGTCCCGACGTTGTCAGGGCCGCTCCCACCCTTTCCCGGCACCACCCGGATCAGGCTGCCCCCAGCTCCACCGCCCCGCTGCGACAGGGTCAGCGACGAAGGTCTTCCACCTCCGCTCGAATCAACAGCGCCTCACGGCGCAAACTGCGCGTCGGTCAGGTCGTGCCGCCTCGTCACCGATAAGGTGGCCACGAGGTCTCCGGTATGAAGTTCTGCTTGGTCGCTGAACCATCTACCGGAGACCTCTTCAGTTATCGATCACGCCACGCCGGGACCTCACCCAACCACGACCCTTTATGAAACGCGCCCTAGCCCGCCTGCCGCCGCGGGCGGTCAGGGCGGCGCGACCGGCGTCCGGACAGGCGTGACGAGGCCGGTCTCGTACGCCAGGACGACGGCCTGGACTCTGTCCCGCAGGCTCAGCTTGCCCAGGATGTGCGCGACATGGGTCTTGACCGTGTGCTCCGAAACGAACAGGTCCACCGCGATGTCGGCGTTGGTGAGGCCCCGGGCGACGAGGGCGAGGACCTCCGTCTCCCGTGTGGTGAGGTCGGCCAGCCGCTGCGGCCTGACGGGCGGCGCCGACCGGTCGGCCCGGACGAAGTCGGCGATGAGCCGCCGGGTAACTGCCGGGGCCAACAGACAGTCGCCCGCGGCGACGACCCGGACAGCCGCGACGAGTTCGGTCGCCGTGGCGTCCTTGAGGAGGAACCCACTCGCGCCGACCCGGAGCGCCTGGTAGACGTATCTGTCGAGGTGGAAGGTCGTCAGCACGAGCACTCGCGGTGGCTGTTCGGCTCCGTCGGCCGGATGCGGTTCCTCGAGCAGTCGCCGGGTCGCCTCGAGCCCATCCAGCTTCGGCATCCGGATGTCCATGATCACCACGTCCGGCCCCTCGCCCCGCTCGCGTAGCTCCGCGATCGTCGCCAATGCGTCCAGGCCGTCGCCGGCGGTCCCGACGACCGACAGGTCCGGCTGGGCGTCGAGCAGGTAGGTGAATCCCTCCCGCACCATGGCCTGATCATCAGCGACGAACACCCGCGTCACCATAGTGCCGGCGCTCCGGCGCGGGCGGTGGTGACCGGCACCGCGGCGTCGACGGCGAAACCTCCGTCGGGTCGCGGCTCGACGGCCAGCTCGCCACGCACGACGGCCATCCGTTCCCGCATCCCCGCAATGCCGAGCCCAGGCCCTGCCGCCGACCGGGCGGGCCGGGGCGGCGGCGAGTTCTCGATCCTTATCCGCACCCGGTCCACCGCATACCACAGTTCGACCCGCACCGGCGCGCCCGGCGAGTGCCGCCGTGCGTTGCTCAGGGCCTCCTGCGCCACCCGGTACAGGACCAGGCCGACGGTGGGCGGCACCGGGCGGGGGTGCCCGTGCACCGTGAGTGTCGCGGGCACGCCGACGGCGCGTACGTCGGCCACCAGGGCCTCGACGTCGTTCAGGCCCGGCTGCGGGGCCAAGTCCTCGGACTCGGCCTCGTCACGCCGCAGCACACCGAGGAGCTGCCGGGTTTCGTCGAGGGCCTGCCGGGTCGCGTCGCCCATCGCGGCGAGCTCAGCCCGTACCGGATCATCCTCCGGCGCGGACCGGAGCGCCGCGAGCCGGTACGGCGCGGTCTCGGTCCGTACCGCGATAAGGGACAGGTGGTGGGCGACGATGTCGTGTAGCTCGCCGACGATGCGGGCCCGCTCCTCCAGCACGGCCCGGCGGGTCTGCTCCTCGGCCACGGACCGGTTCACCATGTCGAGTTGCTGCTCCATCCGGTCCTGCCGGCCGAGGCCCAGGCCGGCCAGTGCAGCGGCGCCCACCGCCAGGATCCCCGACACCACGGCCCCGGACAGCGGCCCCGCACCGACCACCAGCCCGGCCGGGAGTACGAGCAGGAGGCTGACCCCGGCGACGGCCGTCGCGCCGGGCGGGGGACAGCGCGCGACCGTCATCATGACGACCGGGAGGTACAGCAGCATCCCGGGCGTCCAGGGCGTGCCGAGCTGGTATTCCTGGCTTCCGTCGGTGAGTATCGCAGCGACGACCAGCGTCAGCAGGGTGCCCGCGACGGCGAGCCGCCAGGCCGTGAACGGCCGGCGCCGCATGAGGAACACCGGAGTCATGTGCAGCAGGACGACGACCGCGACTACCGGGCCCGCGTGGTCGTGCAGGTATCCGTTACCGACCTCGCCCACGAACAGCGCCGCCACGGCCACCGCGAGCAGCGTCCGCTGGGCGTAGCGCCGCCCATCGGTCCCCCAGCCGGACGGCGGGAGCTCCCGGTCCCGGCCCGTGATCAGCACGTGGCGCAGCGCGGACCAGACCCGACCCGGGAGTCTGCCGATGCCGCGTTCGCTGGCCGTACTGTCCATGCCGGGCAGGCTAGCCCGGCAAAGATCCAGTGCGCATCGTGAAGTTCCCCGGATAACTTGAGTGCCAGACCTTAAGGGACAGCAGGGGCTCTCGGCCATCGCTCCGCAGACCTACCGACGATCGGCCGCAAGGACGAGGCGGGCAATCGCTCGGCGCGCTGAGGCAGATGACGGCTCACGATGTCCAGGCTTTCGCGCATGGGAAATGCAGACCCGACATCCCCGAGCCGGCTCGCCCGGCCGCTCGCCGGTGCCGGTTCGTTGTGGATCGCGTGCGCCGTCGCCACCGCGCTCGCCAGCGAACTCGGCCGCCCGAGTGGCATCGACCTGATCCACCCGACCTTCAGCGAACTCATTTTCACGACGCTGGGCGCGCGTCTGGTCGGCATCAGCATGGTCATGCTCTCCTTCGCATCGATCTGCATCATCTTCGCGCTGATCGACTGCCAGGCACCGACCGGCCGGCCCGGGCGGATGCTGATCGGCGTCTGGAGCGTCGCGCTGGTGGTGGCCGCGATCTTCCCGCCGACGCCGGTGGGGACGCCGCCAGTCTGGTACGACACACTGCACCGCTACGCCGCGCTGGTCGGCTTCGTCTGCCTCCCGCTGGCCGGAATCCGGCTGGCCAGCCGCTTCCAGACGCATGCGCGGTGGTGCCGGACGGCGACCGCCATCCGAGCGTGCTCCACCGCGAGCCTGCTGGGCATCGCCGCGTTCGTCAGCACCTTCGTCCCCATCGGTCAGCCCGTCTGGCTGGTCGGGGCACGGCAGTACAGCGGCATCACCGAACGCCTGCCCCTGGCGAGCAACATCGCGTTGCTCGCCACGCTGGCGGCGGCGGTCTTTTCGGCGTCGCGGCGCCGTCAGCCAGCGTCAATGCGGGAATGAGCGCGTGGCCGGAGGGTCGCCACCGCTGTGGGGACCTGCGGTGTAGGCCACGAAGCCCGTGCGGCCCGTGACATCACGAGAATCGGCACCCAGCCCCCACTCGTCTTGGCTGTAAGCGCCAGGCTCATGACTATTCGTGACCACGTAGGTACGGATGAACGGGGTCAGCCTTCCACCCCCGGCAGGCCCTGCCTGGCGCACGTCGTTGCCGTCTGCCGCGTTAGGGCAAGATTTGTGTGGATCGGGCGCGGGACGAAGGCCGGTCCCCGAACCTGGCTGGATCCCCCGCAACCACTGATCGCCCAGCTTAGCGACAGTCACGCCCATCGCGGCGAGTGCGCCCGCTCATCGACATCTTGTTGACTGGCGGCACGCACGTTCGCCATGGTCGCCGCATACCTTGACAGCGAACTGGTCGGTTACGCCCTCGGCTACGGTCTATCCAGCAACACTCGCTGGTGGACCGGTCTGCAGACGGACCAGCCGGCGGCGTTCTTCGTCGAAGACGGCACCCGGACGTTCGCGTTGAACGAACTGGTCGTCGCGCCGGAGCGCCGCCGCCGCGGATACGGCCGGATGCTGCACGATGCCTTGCTCGACGGCAGACCAGAGGAGCGAGCGACGTTACTTGTCCGCCCGGACAATCCGGCGGCTGAGCTGTACGAGAAGCTCGGCTGGCGGGAGGCCGGCCGGCAGCAGCCCTTTCCGGACTCTCCGACGTTCCGGTCGATGGTGCTGCCGCTCACGACTCGGTAGGTCTGTTCAGGTCCAGCTCGCCGACCGTGTGGCTATGTCACCAGTCCAACAGCTGGCGTTGGTAGAACAGCGCTCCTGTCGGTCCGTCGTCCGGGATGGTGGCGAGCCAGACGAACGTATCGGCCGCCTCATCCGGTGAATGCTCAGCTTTGCCGTACGCGAGGCGGGTGTCGACCTTGCCGGGTGAGGCCGCGTTCACGAGGATGTTGTCGGCGCGGAGTTCCTCGGCGAGGATCTTGGTCAACGCGTTGACGCCTACCTTCGAGACTCGATACGAGACGCTGCCGGTGCCGAGTTGTGCGGAGGTCGCCATGTGGGTGGTGACGTTGACGATCCTCCCGTACTGGTGCTTGCGCATTTCCGGGATGGCGGCCGTGCAACAGCGCCAGGTGCCCATCAGGTTCGCATTCAGTGTGGCGGCGACCTTCTCCATGTCGGCGGAGGCTGCCGCCTGACCACGGTCGATCGCAATCCCCGCGTTGTTGACCAGGACGTCAAGGCGTCCGTGTTCGTAGGCGACATCGGCCATCAGCCGGGCAACACTGGCCGGGTCAGTGATGTCGAGCTGATGCCCGACGACCGACCGGTCACCGACGCACAGTTCCGCCGCGGCGCGCTGAGCGGACACGTCGTCCCGGGCGGTCACGACAACGGTCAAGCCGCGGTCGGCGAGTTTTCCGGCGATGGCCCGGCCGAGGCCCCGGTTGGAACCGGTGACGACCGCGACGCGCTCGAAGTCCTGGGTCATACGCCCATGCGATCAGAGATCGAACCTGTTCGTCCAGCGCAACGAACGACGGCCCGCGGTGCTGGGCCAGCCGACCGTGGCTGCCGAAGTACCGCCACCGGGTCGCGGCAATGCTGCGCGAGGCCGGGTCGCTGAGCGCATACCCGGCCGTCCGGGCCGCTGCCGAAGCGGCGATCGCCGGCCCCGTGCAGCTGCACGGACTGCCACTCCTGGGGTTCGAGGCCACGTGCACCCCGTGCCGGATCTGGCGGAAGACCTATCCCACCGTCGGCCGGTGTCCGCGGTGCCGGCAGGAGCCCCTGCATCTTGACGGCGACGGTTGCCGTCGCTGCCGCGTCGACCAGCGCTGGCATCCCGCGCCCGCGACCGACGAGGCGGTGACCACGCAGCTGTGGATCGGCGGGTCCCTGGCCCCGCGGCTGCTGACCCAGGCCGGCGCCCTCGGACGTCAACCCGACCGCGAGCCGCCCTACCGCACGCAACCAGCGTCACCTGACGCAGCCGACCCGCCGCAGGTGAGCCCGCACGTGCACTGGCTCGCCACCCACGCCCCCCACCACACCGGCCCCCGCCTCGACCCCGCACAACTCGACCGCGCCCGCACCCCGCTCCACGACACACAACTCACCGAAGCGCTCACCACCTACCGGCTCCTGGCCGACCAGGACGGGCTCGACCCCGACCAGGTCCTGGCCGATCTGCTACACCTGCACCACGCCCGCATGATCGGCGTCGACACCGCCTCCGAACGGCACTGCCTCCGCCTCGCCCGCGCGATCCCCGCCCGGCATCCACGGTGACAGCCGGCCAGTCCATGGAAGGCGGCGCTACGGGCGTCGCCCTGCTGCACCTGGAAGCCGGCAACTGTCCGGCCGCGTTCGCGGCGCTGCGCGCTGCGACCGCCGACGGCGTCACGATCGGTGGGGGCGCCAGTCTCTTCTACGGTGCCCCAGCGCTCGCGTTCGTCCTCGCCGCCATCAATCGCCCGGAATTCCTGCACGGACGGGCGGTCGCCGCTGAGGGCACCGCCACGGTCACGCGGCGCCGCCTCGACGCCGCGCACCGCCGCATCGACCGCCACGAGCAGCCGCACTACGCCGAATACGACCTCATCCGGGGGTAACCGGTCTCGGCGTCGTCGCGCGCCGGCCCTCGACGGGCCACGCCACGAGGTATGGTCACCGGTCACCCTGCCGATGGACGCCTCGTTCGAGGCCCTGCACCTGTGGCTGGCCAGCCAGCCCCGCCCATACGGCGTACTCAACGTCGACCGGGAACACACCGCCGGGCTCCTCGATCCACAGGACCGGTTCTTCTGCCCCACCCTGCTCACCCACAGCAGCCTCGCCTACCTGACCATCCGCCGCCACGACGACGCGACCTGGCAATGCGGCGCGCACGGCTTCGGCCCCGACGCCACCACACTGACCCGCGACCTGATCGACCTGATCGCCGCATGGGACCGACTGCACCGCGCCGGGGCCCGGCCGGCTGTCACCGTGTACCCTGTTGGCGCCGCGCTGCCCGCCACCGAGCAGCTCCGGCTGGTCCTGGCCCGCCGCCACACCCAGATCGTGATCACCTGGCCTGGTGGCAGCCGATGACTACGTTGGTGAACATTCGCGGGGACTCCGGCAGCGGCAAGACCACGACCGCGCGGGAGGTCCGCCGCCGTTACGGCCGCGGCTGTGCCCTGATTGAGCTTGACCAGTTCAGAAGGGTAGTCCTCCGAGAGCATGGCGGTCTCGACGCGGTCGCGCCCGGGTTCATCGGCATGTCCGCGCGGTACCTGCTCAGCACCGGCTATCACGCCATCGTCGAGGGCATTCTGCGTACCCGCAGCTACGGCACCGTGTTGCGGCAGCCGATCGCCGAACATCCTGGCCCGAGCCACGTCTACTACCTCGACGTCAGCTTCGAGGAGGCCATCCGCCGCCACCACAATCGGGCCGAGCCGATCCCGGTCAGCGCCGAAGAGATGCGCGGCAGGTATGTGGCGCTCGATACGCTGGGTGTGCCCGCGGAGCACGTCATCCCGGAGACTTCGACGTTTGAACAGACCGTGGCCACGATCCTCGACACCAGCGGCCTGGCCGGCATGGCGCCGGCAACGCCGTGCCCGACCCGGTGCGCCCGCTGCGCGCAGAAACGGACCGAGGACCGCAACGCCATGCCGGCCACAACCGGGCGCCACGATGAGGATGGGCCGGACGACGTGTACGTGCAGGACGTCGCCGTCCATCCAGCCCACCGCCGCCGCCGCAGCGTGGCCGGCGCACTCGTCAGCTCGGTGGCCACGCAGGCGCGCCTGTGGGGCTGTCACCGGCTGTGGTTCACCTGCGCCCCTGGCAACACCCCAGCCATCGCGACCCGGCGGCGGCTTGGCCTCCGCAACCTCCCCAGGAACTACACGGTCGACGGGATCCAGGTGATCGCGGACTGCAAGGGTCCGGGCCGGGACCGTCCCGTCTTCGAGCTCGACCTGCCCGCCACCGGACCGGTAGCAGAAGGAGCCCACACGTGACGACCGTCAGGGACGATCGCCAGGCACTGCGCGATCTCGTCGCCGGGCTGGTCCCGATCGACGAACGCGAAGCCGCCGACCGCGACGACGTGCTCGCCTGGATCGACGCCGGCGCCGAGCTGTACCGGCAGGTGCCGCCGGACGTGCCATCGAAACACCTCGTCACCTACTTTCTGCCCTACGACGCGTGGACCGGCCGGGTGTTCCTCGTCGAACACCGCAAAGCCCGACGGCTCCTGCCGCCGGGTGGTCATGTCGAGCCCGGCGAACTGCCGTGGGCCACTGTGGCCCGTGAAGCCGACGAAGAGCTCCAAGCGGTCGCGGTCCCGCATCCGCTCTGGCCGGGCGGACGGACGTTGTTCGTGACCGTCACCCAGACCGTCGGTTCCCACGTCCATACGGACGTCACGTTGTGGTTCCCGATCGCGTTGGACCCCGGACAGTCGATCACTCCTGATGCGGGTGAGTTCGCCGGCTGGGGCTGGTATACGTGCGCTGAGGTCATGGCGTGGCGTGCCGAGCGCACCGACCCGCACCTGGCTCGGTTTCTGACCAAACTCGGCCTGCTACGGACCGCGACCTCTGGCGGGTCCGCGCATGACGGGTAGACCACGCCGCCATGACGACGCCGCCGCGGCCGCGTCGTACACGCTGACGGTGGACGTGCTGCTGCTCTACACGCGCCCTGGCCAGCACGGCGTCGAACTGCTCGTCGGGCTCCGCCGAGGCGGCTACGCACCATCCAAGTGGGACACGTCAAGCGGGAAGCTCCAGCTGGGTGAGCGTCTCGAGGACCGCATGGCGCGGGAGGCGTGGGAGGAGACGGGACTGCGGCTGCCGCCGCACCTGCTGCGGGTCGTCGCGATGACGCACTGGCACCCGCCGGACCGGGTTCCCCGGATCGGGGTCTTCTTCCACCTCGAAGCCGACCCCGCGGCGCACGGCGTTCCGCGCATCGCACGGGTGGCGGAACTATGGCGAGTCAAGCGGCGCTTGCCGGAGCGATGCCTCGCCGGAGCCCGGCGCGCAGATCGCCGTCTTCGGGGTCGGCACCGTCGGGCTGGCCGCCGTGATGGCCGCCCCGCAACAAGCGCATCATCGGTGTACTCGGCGGCGGTGGCCGCAGCCACGAACTGATCACCACCGTCATGAGCCTGTACGCCCACAGGGCAGGTTCCCGTTCGACCGCCTGGTGCCGCACTCGACAAGTCGCACACCGGGGAAGTCATCAAACCCATCCTGCGCATGCGTAACCCCGCAACCGATGCCCTGGGCGTCATCCGCCGCGCACGTTGGCGCGGAAGGCGATCGGGGTGGTGCCGGTGCGCTGGTGGAAGTACTTGCTGAAGTTGGTGGCGCTGCTGAAGCCCAGATGTGCTGCGATTTGGGCGGCGGTGTGGTCACTGTGGGCGAGCAGCCGCTTGGCCTCCAGGACCACGCGGCGGTCGATGAACTCCTTGGCGTTGACGCCGGTGGCCGCCTGGGTGGCGCGTGAGAGGGTGCGCGGGTCGTACCTGAGGGCGTCGGCGTAGTCCTTCAGCCGCCGGGTGCGGGTGAACTCGACCTCGACCGCGGTGCGGAAACGCACGAACGTATCGCCAGGCTCCGGGACTACGGCACCGGCCGGGGCGGCGAGGTGTGCCAGGCGCAGGACCAGGACGGCGAGGAGGTGACGCAGCACCGTCTGCTGGACGTCGAGCGGCAATTGGCCCACGGCGCCGAACGCGCGGCCGAGGTGGTCCGCGGCATCACGCAGCGACTGCAGCTGGTCGTGGCCGGGCTCGTAGACGAGTGGTGCATAGGGGTCGTCGAGCCGCGCGGTCGTGGCGGTGGCCGGGTCGAGGAAGTCCTGCTCGAACAGGATCAGCGTGCCCTCGGTGAGTTGCAGATCGCCCCACTGCTGCACCTGGCCGGGACGGATCCAAAGCCATGAACCAGGCTCGACCGTGTAGTCGGTGAAGTCCACGGTGTGGTGCAGCGCGCCCCGGCTCAGGTTGAGCAGTTGGTGAAATGCGGGGCGCCGGGGCGCCCCGAGGGCGCGACCGCCCACACGAGAACGCAGCTCGGTGAACGTCATCACCTCGATCCCGGCCGGAGTGCCGACCGGGGAGGCGAACCCGAGCTCGGGAATATCATGGTGTCGGTTTTTGACCATCGCGAGTCGCCAGTGTACCCGGCTATGCCGGATTTCCGGCCCTACCCTGGAGCTAACAGAACACCAGGATCGTCGTCAGAAGGAGTACCCGGGTATGAGCACTCGAGACGTGGTTGCGACCGCCGCCGGCCAGTTGTTCCGCGACAAGGACCCGTCGGCCGTGGACCGTTGGGTCGCACCCACGTACACGCAGCACAGCAGCCTCGCCGTTGATGGACCTGAGGGGCTGCGCGACCTCGTCGCAGCTCTCCCCGCCGGCTTCCGCTACGAGCCCGCGCGGAGCATCAGCGACGGCGATCTCGTCGCCTTGCACGGCGTTTACCACGGCTTCGGCCCGATGCCGCTGGTGGCCTTCGACATCTTCCGGGTACAGGACGGCAAACTCGCCGAACACTGGGATGCGCTCACCCCCGTCGTGGAACCAACCGCCTCCGGCCGGTCGCAGACCGACGGCCCCACCGAGGTGACCGAAGCCGACCGGACGGAGGCGAATCGGGCACTGGTCACCGAGTTCGCTCAGAAGGTCCTCGTGGGCGCCGACTACAGCGTGTTGACCAACTACATTTCCACCGAGACGTATCACCAGCACAACCCAGAGGCCGCCGACGGCCTGGACGGCTTCGGTGCTGCCGCGGCGACGTGGGCGCAGCAGGGCAAGAACCTCGTGTACAGGACCGTGCACCGTGTCATCGCCGAGGGTGAGTTCGTGCTGCTGCAGTCCGAAGGCGAGTTCGGCGGTCCGGTTGCCTACTATGACCTGTTCCGGGTCGCCGACGGCAGGATCGTCGAGCACTGGGACGTCATCGCCCCGATCCCGGCGGACCTGCCGCACGGCAACGGCCTGTTCTGACCGGCGCAGTACATGATGGCCACTGGTCGCCTGCTCGAGCTGAGCGAATACCGCGACCTCGTCGACCTCGACTGCCCGTGCCGGAGTGCTCCCGGCACCGCGAGCGTCCCCGACGACCTGGTCCGAGGCATCCTCAGCCTGCTCGCTGACGACTCGGCCACGCTGCGGCTCGGCATCACATCCGATGACGTGAGCGCAATGGCGAGCGGTGCCCGCAGCAACGTGCAGCAGCGTCGGGGGTTGCTGCGGGCCCTGCTCACCGTGCGAGATCCGCAGCCGTTCCCGGGCGTCGCCGAGTCGATGCTCGACGACCTGCTGGCCGGCCAACGGCGACGTCGTCCTGCCGTCGATGCCGCCGAGTTGCCGACCATCGCGCAGGCCTACCCCGGCATTGGCTATCCGGCCGCGGACAGCACGGTGCTGTGGCTCGGCGGGTGGATCGCGGCCGGGCCGGTTCTTTGCCACACGTCCGGTCATCGCCCGGGCCCTGGCCCGGTGGGGGCACATCCTGCTGCCGGTCGTGCTGATCGGGATCGGCCTGCTCATCCTGATCGAGGGCCGCGCGTTCGGGCTGTGAACCGGGCCGGGTGCGGGACGAGAGGCTGCTCGTCCCGCACCCGGCCGGTACCGGGCTGGGAGACCTTGCGCCTGGCCGAGGCCGTCCGCGATCACCTGGGCGTCTCCCGCGTGCGGGTCACCAACGACCTCAACGCCGCCGCCGTTGCCGAGCTGCACCGGGGAGCGCTGCGGGACGCCGATCCCGGACTGGTCATCGGGCTGGGCACGGGGGTCGCCGCAGCCGTCACGGTCAACGGCGCCGTCGTGCCCGGGCATCGCGGCGGGGCCGGTGAGATCGCCTACGCCGTCAGCGGCGCCGACTGGCCGGCGTCGCCTGAGCCGCTGCTCGAAGCGCAGTTCTCGGGGAGGGCCCTCGACAACCTGGCCGATCAGCTGGCGCCGGCGGATGGTGCGGCCGGGCTCTGCGCGGCCGCAGTGCCGTCCGGGCCGGTGCGCGACGCGCTGGTCGCCCGTGTCGACGAGCTGGCCCGCCACGTCGTCACCTGCTGCCTGCTCCTCGACCCGCAGCGGCTCGTGCTCGTCGGTAGCGTCGCCCGCGACGACCTCGTCCGCGATCTGCTACGCGACCGGCTCTCGCACGCGCTGCCGTACCCACCCGAGGTTGTGCTGTCGACGTTCGCCCAGGACGCCGCGCTGCTCGGTTCGCTCACGCTGGCGGCGCAAGCCTGACCCCTGCCGTCGGTGGTGATCGGGTGTCCGGGCGCGGCCGGCGGCCTCGGTGGCCGACACGCCACGCGAAATGCTCGAGCTGCACCATGCATGCGACCAGAGCGCCGGCGTGCACCCCGGCACCGCGATCATCGGCGGTGACGGATCTCGTGAACAGCTCGTGCTCGACGTGCCCAGCGACCCCGCACCGGTGCTGGTCGACATCACCAGCAGCGGATGGGACAGCGCCGTCCGGCTGGCCGACAATGTTGGCGAACTCATCGACCGCATCGAGTCGGGCACCTTCGCGTTCGGCTTCAGCGACCAGCGTCCTCGCGATGCGTCGATGGTTCGATCTGACCGTGGTCGTCCTTCGTAGTTCGTCCCCGCGCACGGTGCCGGGCGGACGCCACACGGCGCCCGCCCGGCAATTCGTTCAGTAGACCTGCAGCTCGTACAGCGAGTAGCCCCACTGCCCCGACAGTTGTGTGCCTTGCATCCGGACGTATCTGGCCTGGCCGCTGACCGTTATCCGCTCGGTGCCGCCGGCGCCGGACGTCGTGGTGTACATGTCTCGCCACGAGGAGCCGTCGGTGGAGGCCTGCAGCTTGTACCCCTTCGCGTACGACGCCTCCCACAGCAGGTCGACCTCGCTGAGGTTGAACGTGCCGCCGAGGTCCACCTGGATCCAGTTGTTCGGGTCCTGGCTCGCCGCCCAGCGCGACGCCGTGTCACCGTCGACCGCCTTCGCCGGGCCCTGATCGGCGTTGGACTGCGACGACGCCGTGGCGGCCTTGTTGAGGGCCAGGTTGGTCCGGCCCGCGGTCGTGGTGAGGTTGAGCGTGGTCGCCCGGCCGGCCTGCAGCGGCACGACGCGGGCGATGGTGCCCAGCGGCGAGCTCTGCACGGCGCTGCCGTCGGTGGTGATCGAGGCGATACCGTTGCGCTGGATCAGGGTCAGGTTCTGGTCGATCTTCGACGTCAGCGTCACCGTCATGGTGTGGGCGTTGTTGTCCCAGGTCAGGTTGTTGATGGCGAACTGGCCCTTGCCCAGCATGCCGTTGATGGTGCCCTTCGACAGGCCCGCGGGCATCGCCGGGAGCAGCTCGATCGTCCCGGGCTGGGTGGCGGCCGCCATCTCCATCATGATCGTGGGAACGGAGTTGACCACGTCGGTGGCGAAGACGCTGTGGTTGTTGTAGTGCGACGTCGCCATGCTGCTGTAGTAGTAGTCCTCCTTGGCGAAGCGCAGCAGCTTGGCGTTGACTGAGGCGGCGTCGTTGGTGTCGGCGGCGATCAGTGCCCCGTGCAGCAGTCCGTGGCCGGCGTTCTCGTAGCTGCCCTGGTCCTTCTTCTGCAGGAAGACGTGGGCCGCGTTCCACTGCGCCCGGTTGGTCTCCGGCGTGAGCTCGCGGTACGGCCAGATCGGCATCAGCCCGCTGGAGTGCCGGTGCTGGTACTGGTTCTGGTTGGCCAGACCCGGCGTCGCCCACTCGGCCAGCGCGCCGTCGTTGTTGATGATGTACGGCGGCAGATTGTTGAGCTTCTCCTGCCAGACCGGGATCTTGTCGGCGTCGCGGCCGAGCGCCTTGCTGGTCTGGATGAGCGTCGAGAGGGCGAAGCGGGCGCCGGAGATGTCGTACACCGAGTTGACCGCCAGCGGCACCCCGTTCGGCGGCCGGTTCTCCGGCGAGATGGAGCCGGCCAGGATGTACTTGCCGTTGGCGTCCTTCTTGACGAGGAAGTCCTCGTAGAAGTCGCCCATGTCGCGGATGAGCGGGTAGTACTTGTCGGCGAGGAACGTCTTGTCGCCGGTCACCTCGTAGTACTCCCAGAACGGGTACAGCAGCCACGACTCGCCGCCCGTGACGTACTGGTACGGGTAGTCGAAGTTGATGTTCGAGATGAGCCCTTCCTCGTTCGGCGTGTTGCCGCCGGTGAGCATGCCCCGCGTGCCGAGCAGTTTGCGCGCGTTGGTCCGGAAGTCGTTCTGCCACTGCTGGTTGAGGTAGAAGTACCCGGCCATGGCCTCCGGCATGTTGCCGACGTTGCCGCTGGAGATCTGCAGGTTGAGGTTGGCGTCGAGGTGGTAGTAGCCGTCCCACCCGACGTTGCTGTCGCCGGTCCAGTTGCCCAGCAGGTCCGGTGCCGCGGTCTCGTTGGACGAGGCCAGCAGGTGGTAGCGGCCGGCGTAGAACATCCGCTCGTACAGCGCCGGGATCGGCGTCGAGGAGTTCTTCTGCTCCGCCAGCAGCTGCTCGGTGGGCTTGGCCCGGTCGGCCGCGCTCGCCCCGAGGTCGATGGACATCCGGCCGAAGATCTCCCGGTGCTTGCTCGTGTGGCGGTTCAGCAGCGTCTGGTAGCTGTCGTTGATGCCGGACAGCCGCTGCTGCAGCAGCTGCCGGTTCCACTCCGTCTCCGCGGTGACGCCGCCGTTGTACGTCCCGTTGTACCGCTGGGTGAGCGACAGCAGCGTCACGTAGGTCGCGTTGGCGACGGTGACGTTGCCGCCGGACAGCGTCTTCGTGCCGTCTGTGACGATGCGGGTGACGCCCTCGTAGCCGGCGTTGTAGGAGCCGCTGGGGTACTTCGCCCGCAGGTTGAGGTAGTCGGTGGTGGTGTTGTTGGTGTACGTCACGCCCTTGTTCGTCAGGTTCATGCCCGTATCGATCGACAGGCCCAGCGTGACGTTCAGCCGCTGGCCACTCGGGGCCGCCATGTTCTGCACCGTGACCCCGTCCGTGCGGGACACGAACGAGTCGCGCTGCCAGCTGCCCTTGTCGTCCGTCCAGTTCACCGACACCACGCCCGAGGCATAGTCCGTGGAACGGGAGTAGTTGCGCACGGTGCCGGCGTCGGGCATCTGCATGGTCATCTTGAAGCCCGGGTGCTTGCTGCCCTCGCCGCCGCCCTGGTACCCCTGAACGTCCGCGGCGAGCTGGTTGGCCTGCTGATACTGCCCGGCGATCAGCTGGTCGCGGATCTTGTTGATGTTGTCGGCGCTGACGGTGTTGAAGGTGCGGTGCGGGCGCGCCTCCGTGCGCGCCATGAAGAACCGCTTGTCGTTGAAGACCACGGTCTCGTTGCGCGGGTTGCCGAAGACGATGATGCCCTGCTTGCCGTTGCCGGCCAGCAGGCCGTTGGCCCAGTCCGCGTACGTCTGCGGGTAGGTGCTCGACGGCGCCACCGTCGGCGAGCCGCTGCCGCCGCCGGTCGAGCCCGTGCCGTACACCTCGAACTCCCACAGCGAGTAACCCCACTGCGTGTTCGGGGTGACGCCCTGCATCCGCACATAGCGGGTGCTGCGCCCGACGGTGACGGTGTCGGAACCGCCGTCGCCGGTGGTGGTCGAGTAGACGTCCGTCCACTGTGTTGCATTGTCGGAGACCTGGATCTTGTACCCCTTCGCGTACGCGGCCTCCCAGACGAGGTCCACCGTCGACACCGCGTAGGCGGCGCCCAGGTCGACGTAGATCCAGGCGTTGTTGTCGTTGCTGTGGTCGCTGGACCAGCGGGTGGAGGTGCTGCCGTCGATGGCGTTGGCGGCGGTCAGCGTGCCGTCCTGGTAGGACGCGACGGCCCGGGCACCGGCGCCCCGGGCGAGGTTGACCGGCGTGTCGGCGGCCGCCGACGGCAGCCGCACCGCGGCCCCGGCGATCAGCACCGCCGCGATGCCGACGGCGCACTTGATGGCTCTGCGCATGGCGGTTCCCTTCTTCACCGGGTCGCCACCCGCAGCGAGGAGATGGCGTCATTGTTGCCGGTGTTGAGCAGGTTGGGCGTGTCGGCGGTGAACGTCCACGCGGTGCCGGAGAAGCCGGCGTCGGCGTACGCGATCACCTGGTAGCCGGCCGGGACGCGGATCGAGGAGATGCTGTCGTTGGCGATGCCGGCCGCCCGGAGCTGGGCCAGGTCGTAGCTGCCGACGCCGAACGTCGCCGACGGGCCGGTGTAGTTGGCGTCGCCGTAGACCGACGGGCCGGTCCCGCCGCCGATCGGGGTGCCGTACACCTCGAACTCCCACAGCGAGTAGCCCCACTGCGTCGCCGGGGTGACGCCCTGCATGCGCACGTAGCGCGCGTTTCGCCCGACGGTGACGGTGTCCGTGCCGCCGGCGCCGGTGGTTGTGGAGTAGACGTCCGTCCACTGTGTCGCATTGTCGGAGGTCTGGATCTTGTACCCCTTCGCGTACGCGGCCTCCCAGACGAGGTTCACCGTTGACACCGCGTAGCTGGCGCCGAGGTCGACGTAGATCCACGCGTTGGGGTCGTTGCTGTGGTCGCTGGACCAGCGTGAGGACGGGTTGCCGTCGATGGCGTTGGCGGCGGTCAGCGTGCCGTCCTGGTAGGACGCGACGGCCCGGGCGCCGGCGCCGCGGGCCAGGTTCACCGGCACGTCCGACGGCGGGGCCGGCGGCTTCGGCACGGTCTGCCCGGCCGGCGGCCACAGCGCGAACGTGTTGGCGCCGCTGTGGGCGGAGGCGAACGGGCCGGCCATCGTGTTGGTGGACGCGATCGCGTTGCCGAAGAAGTCGGTGGTGACGTCGGCGGCGATGCTCTCGCCGGCCTTCGGGATGGTGCCGACCCGGGCCCGGGTGACCGGGGTGAGGCCGGTGATGCCGGCGGTGTTGAGGTCGAAGCTCAGCGACATCGCCGTGTTGGACGCCGTGTAGCGCACGTTGGACAGCTGCCCGGTGACGTTGCCCTCCTTCACCTGCGTCTTGTTCGTCGTGGTGTCGGGCAGCGTCGAGCCCTGGACGAGGTTGTTGTACCAGAAGTCCTTCATCGGCGACGTGTTCGAGGTCGTCTCGTTCATCGTGCCGGGCTGGAAGTAGTAGGCGTCGCGCCCGGACCCGTCGATGTTGATGCGGCCGTTGTCGATGAACAGGTTGTTGGCGAAGACGATGCCGGTGGCGTCCAGCGTGCGGATGTCGCTGTTGCCGATGAAGACGTTGTTGTCGACCAGGATCGGGCCGAACACCGCCTCGGCGTAGTAGCCCCACGGCGCGTTCATGACGATGTTGCCGGTGATGCGGACGTTCTGGTTGCCCCAGTCGGTCCAGATGCCGGCGGAGTTGCCGCCGCGGGAGTTCTTGACGTAGTTGCCCTTGATGAGGCCCTGGTTCATGTAGTGCACCTTGATCGGGGCCGTCTCCGCGCCGCTGAACTCGTTGCGGTAGTTGGTGTCCTCGATCATGTTGTAGAGAATCTGGGAGTTCCACGAGAAGACCCCGGCGATGCCGGACTGCCCGGACTTCGCGATGTAGTTGTTGCGCACGATGTGCGAGCCGTACTTGCTCGTGTCGTGGAAGTTCGTCCGGGTCGTGCCGGGCCGGTTGCCGGCCCACTCGTCGCAGCCCAGCCCGATGTCGATGCCGATCGTGCGGGCGTTGACGACGATGTTGTTCTGGATGATCCAGCGCAGGCCGCCGTTGACGCTGATCGCGCCGGCCTGCCGCCGCGACGGGCTGCTCGGGAAGTCGGAGTAGGTGCCGGCGGCGTGCTTCACGGTGAAGCCGTCGACGGTGATGTACCCCAGCCCCCACACGTCCGGCGCGAAGACCTGCCGGCGCACGTTGATCTCGGCGAGCTTGGCGTTGGGGTCGGCGCCGCCGAAGTTGGCCCAGATCGTGGTGTTGGGCCCGGAGACCTGCGTGAACCACGTGCCGGCCGAGTTCTGCACGTCGGCCTGCGCGGGCTTCTCGAGGTACGCCTGCTCACTGAGGTACACGTCGCCGGCGGTGTACCCGGGGAACGTGTCGCTCCCGCCGCCCATCGGCTGGCCGGTCGCATACGGGTTGTAGTCGCCGAAGTACGAGTTGGGCAGCGTGACGCTCCAGACGTTGCCGCTGCCGCGCACCCAGTTGCTGATCTGCTCGGAGCCCTTGACGACGACCTCGCCGTCGCCGGCGTTGGTGTAGGTGATGCGGTGGGCCTCGTCGGTGCCGCCACGGGCCGGCTTGACCGTCTCGCGGTAGAGCCCGGCGTGCACGACGACCTTGTCGCCCGGCTGCGCGTCCTGCGCGGCCTTGTTGATGGTCAGGTAGGGGGCGGCCTGCGTGCCCAGGTTGGCGTCGTTGCCGTTCTTGGCCACGTGGATGACGCGGGGCGCCGCGGCGGCGGACTGTGCGGCGATCGAGGGCACGGCGACCCAGACGACCGCGGCAGCGACGCCGAGCGCGGCGATCCCGGCGGCGAGGCGGGCGGCCCGCCGGGTTCTGCTGTGTGGCATGGGGCTCCTTCGGGGGGCGGATTCTCACCGTGAACGCCGGTCACGGTCGAAGCGGGCACGGCGGCGCCCGCCGCCTGGCGAGGCCTCAGGCGGGGGTGGCGGGCAGCCGCGGCGGAATTGGCGGGACACCGGGGCTGCCGAATGGCCCCTGGGTGCGCCGGAAAAGTTACATTATTAATCTATGATGATCCGAGACCGTCGTCAACCGCGTGGCGGGCGGCCGATCAACGGCACGCTACCCGCCTCCCGCCGATCGCGCCAGAGCCCTGGTGATCCCCGGCGCCGCGGCCGCGGTGGCCGGCCTCCGCTGCGGCGATGAGCTTCTTACCGGTGCAACAGCGCTGGATCTCGCCGATGCACTCGTCCCACGGCGGTACGTAGCCCGCTGCAGACGACGCGTCGGCCAAGGACCCGGGCAACGGCGTCGGCGGCGGCCTTCTGCGTCTGCTCGGGCGGCACGCCCTACGCCGGACCAGCCGGCCCGCGCGCTCGGTGCCGGCGTGGCCAGGTCAGCCTCTGCCGGTTGTCTGACGGAGCGGCGTCACGCCCCGCGCCGACCCGGCGGCCGGCGCGCCGCGCCCCAGGTGGTTGCTGTTAACAGGTTTTCGGGCCCGGCGCGGCGATCGACTTGACCTTCGGCGGACGCCGTTCGGCGGCCAGCGCGGCCGTACTTCCTTCGATCACGAGACGTGATCGACCGTGAACGCCAACCACCTACACGCGAGCGGCGACGTCGGGGCCGTGGCCGGGGGCGACCGAGGCCTGCAGGACCAGGGCGGCGCCGCCGATCGCGGCCGAGTCCCGCGGGTTGCTCGACAGGTCGACGCGCACGTCGTGGACCTCGCGGGCGAAGGCGCGCTCGGCCAGGCGGCGGCGGATCTCGGTGACGTAGATCGAGCCGGCCACCGCGAAGCCCGGGCCGGCCAGCACGAGCGTGTCGATGTCCCACAGGTTGGCCAGGGCCAGGGCGGCCTCGGCCAGCAGGGCCGCGGACTCGTCGACCAGCGCGCGGGCGGCCTCGTCGCCGTAGAGGGCGGCGCGGGCCAGCACGTCGAAGGCGCGGGCGTCCGGGTCGTCGGGGCGGATGCCGAGGCGGTCGGCGAGGCCGCCGGTGGCCCGGGCACGAGCGACCAGGACCCGCGGGGCGGCGTACTGCTCCAGGCAGCCGCGATTGCCGCAGCGGCAGCGCTCGCCGTCGCGGACGACCGCGATGTGGCCGAGCTTGCCGGCGTTGGAGCTGGCGCCGCGGTGCAGGGCGCCGTCGAGGACGACGCCGGAGCCGATGCCCGAGTTCATGTACAGGCAGCCGAAGGTGCGCTCGCGCGAGACCTGCCGGCCCCAGAACTCGCCGACGGCGGCCGCGGCGGCGTCGCTGTCGACGAGGACGGGGACGCCGAGGCGGCCGGTCAGGGCGTGGGCCAGGTCGAGGCCGGCCGCGCGCCGTTGCGGGTCGGGAGGCGCCTCCGGCAGCGCCAGGAAGCGGCCCCGGGCCACGTCGACCGGGCCCGGGCCGACGACCGCCATGCCCGCCACGCTCTGCGGCGGCAGGCCCAGGCCGCGGGTGATGTCGTGGTACAGCGCGGCGAGGTGCGCGGCCATGCTCTCCGGGCGCCCGTCGGCCGGGCCGGCGACGAGCTGGCGGCCGACGGTGCCGCCGCGGGTGTCGGTGACCACGCAGGTAAGGGTGTCGGCGCCGACGTGGATGCCGACGCCGTACGCCGCGCGGGAGTTGATGACCAGCATCGAGCGCGGCTTGCCGCGGGTGGCCACCGTGTCGCCGGTCTCGCGCACCACGCCGTCGTCGATGAGCCGGCGCACGATGTTGGAGATCGTCGGCTGCGTGAGACCCGTCGCGTTGACGAGCTCCACCCGGCTGATCGGCCCGGAGGAGCGGATGAGGTCCACGATGAGCGCACGGCTGCCGGGCCCCGCGGCCGCTGACTCCCGTCGCGCCACGCCCACCGCCCTTTCGTCTCGCCGTACGCTGTCGCACGACTACGTTACGGGGACGAAGGCTAAACCACGAGGAGGACCCATTGGCCGCGGCAGCGACCCCGCAGCAGGGCACGCCGGTGGGGCTCGCCCTCGTGCGCGACGCGGAGGTCCTCGGCGCCGAGCCGTTCTTCCACGAGTTCATCGCCGGCATCGAGCGGGTGCTGGTCCCGCTCGGCGTGCCGGTGCTGCTGCAGGTCGTGGCAACGGTGGCGCAGGCGGTGGAGCGGATGCGGGCCTGGGCGCAGTACGGCCAGGTGCAGGGCGTCATCCTCATCGACCTGCTGCCCGGGGACGAGCGCGTCGCCCTCGTGAAGGAGCTGGGCCTGCCCTGCGTCGTCATCGGCGACCCGGAGACCGCCGACGGCCTGCCCACGGTCTGGACGCAGGACGAGGTCGCCATGCGCGACGTGGTCGGCGAGCTGGTCGCGGCCGGGCACACGCACCTGGGCCACGTCGCCGGCCCGGCGCCGATGGCGCACACCATCATCCGCCGCCGCACGTTCGAGCGGGCAGCCGCCGAGCACGGGGTGCGCACCACCTCGTTCGACGGCGACTACTCGGAGGCGGCCGGGGTGCGCGCGGTGGCCGCCCTGGCCGCCCTCGAGCAGCGCCCGACCGCCCTGGTGTTCGACAACGACGTGATGGCGCTCGGCGCGCTGCACGAGGCCGGCCGCCTGGGCCTGGCCGTGCCGGCCGACCTGTCGCTGGTGGCGTGGGACGACTCGGCGCTGTGCCAGCTCGCGGTCCCGCCGCTGAGCGCTGTCAGCCACGACGTGCAGGAGCTGGGCGAGCTGGTCGGCTACCGGCTGGCCGACGCCCTGTCCGGCGCGCCGGCCGGCATCGTGCGGGCGGCCCCGGCGAGGCTCATCGTGCGCGGCTCCAGCCGCTGACCGGCGGCCGGCTACCGGCGCACCTTGAATCTCAGGTGCAGCACCCCTTCGCCCTGGATGACCACGTGGGGATCCTCCAGGAGGTGCTGCCCCTCGATGCGGCCGAAGTAGCGTTTGCCGGACCCGAACACCACCGGCACCACGTCCATCGCCACCTCGTCCACGAGCCCGGCGGCGAGGATCTGGCCGCCCACGTCACCGGCGTTCACCGCGACGTCACGCTCCCCGGCGAGCTCTCTGGCCCTGTCGATCGCCGCCCTCACGTCGTCGACGAAGTGGTACGACGCCTCGGGGTGCCAGCCGTCGGGCTTGGGCCGGTGCGACACCACGACCACGTGCTCGCCCGCGGGCGGACGCCCCTCCCAGCCGTTCACCAGGTCGAACAGGTGCCGGCCCATGACGATCGTGCCCAGGCGGTCCCAGGTCGCCTTGACGTACGGCGCCGATGCCCGCGAGACCTTGAAGAGGCTGCCGGCGCCGGAATGGTCGAACTGCGGGTCGACGCCCGGCGTGACCGGTGTGTCGCCGTTCCAGTACCAGTCGTGCAGCGGCCCGACGCCGTCGTTGCTGTCGGCGATGAAGCCGTCCACCGACACCACGTTGTGCATGATGACTATGCTCACGACCTCGATCCTGCTCGCCGCGGGGCGGACAGGCTTGTAAAAAATCAATCGGCGGGCATCGGGCCGCTGTCCGGCGGGAACCCGGGCGACGGCGGAAACCGGCGCCGCAGGGCCAGGTACTGCGTCGGGGTGTGGCCGGTGAAGTCCTTGAACTCCCGGCTGAAGTGGGCCTGGTCGAAGTAGCCGGCCGCGTGCGCGAGCCCCGACCAGTCGACCGGGCCCCGCGCGTCCACCGACACGATCAGCTGCGCGAAGCGGTAGATCCGCGCCACCAGCTTCGGGGTCACCCCGACGTGGGACTTGAACTGCGCGGCCAGGTGGTTGCCGCTCACCCCGGCGGCGTCGGCCAGCGCACCGATCGGGACGGCACCGTGGCACGTCTCCAGGCGCTCCCCCGCGTGCTGGACCAGGCCCAGCCCGGGCGACGGCGCCCCGGCCAGCCGCGAACGCAGCTCCCCCTCCAGGACCCGCAGCGCCTCGGCGGGCGAGGCGAGGTCGCCGACCTGGTTGCGCAGCCGGTCCAGCGATCGTCGCCAGACGTCGTCGACCGGCACCCACCGGTCGCGCAGTTCGGTCGCCGGCAGGTTGGCGAACGGCGAGATGCCCCACGGCTTGAAATGCACCCCGACGAGCCGCACCGGCGTCGGGTACTCGAAGAGGAAGCGCCGGGTCCAGACGCCCATGAACCACCCGTCGCTCAGCACGGCCGGCGGCGCCGACGGGTCGCAGTCCCACAGCCGGACGGGCCCGCTCAGGTTGAGGAACAGGTGCGCGGAAGGCATCGGCGGGACGTTCATCCGGCGGTGCCGCGGCACCCCGGTGAGGCAGTAGACGTCGTCGATGAAGAGATCGAGCGGCGGGGCCGGCACCCGGGCGACGTACTGCATGAACCCCAGTGTGGCCGAGTGCCTCCCGCCCTACTCGCATCTTTCATAGATTAAAAATCTTTGTTATTGACTTCGAGCCGAACGGCGGGGACGCTGTGTGGCGAACACCCCTCCGGCGCCGGACGTCGACCCCGACGCGCGCCGTCTGCATTCGCCTGCCCGAGACGAAAAGGACTCCCCCATGGACCACCGCACCAGGCCACGGGCCGTGCGCGCGGCGGCGGCGCTCGCCGTCGCCGCGTTAGGGCTCGGACCCGCACTCGTCGCCTGCGGCTCTGACGACCCCGCCGCCGCCCCGACCTCCATCGACGTCGTCACCCGCTGGTCGTCGGGCAACTCCGCCAACGCCGCGCAGAAGCGGGTCTTCGACGCGTTCACCGCCGAGACCGGCATCAAGGTGAACCTCACCGAAGGGCTGGAGACCATCGACGACCAGGTCGAGAACGCCGTCGCCGCAGGCAAGTCACCCGACGTCGTCATCGTCAACCTGTTCGACAAGACGCTCGGGTGGCTCGACGCCGGCGTCACCGTGCCCGCCGACCAGTACGTCAAGGACTGGGGGCTCGAGGGCAAGATCAAGCCCGCCGCGTTGGACGAGTGGCGCGTCGGCGGGGCGGCCGGCGGCAAGCTGCAGGGCCTGCCGTTCTCGGGCTTCAGCTGGCCGCTGTGGTACAACACCGACCTGCTCAAGCAGGCCGGTGTCGACCAGATCCCGGCGACCACCGACGAGCTCGTCGCCGCCGCGCAGAAGCTGCGCGCGAAAGGCATCGGGCCGCTCACCGTCGGCGGCAACGACTGGACCGGGCAGAAGCTCTTCTACCAGATCGCCCAGTCGTACACCGACGCCGCGACCATGAAGAAGGTCATGCAGTCGGGCGGCTACTGCTCGACGCCGAGCGTCATGGACGGCATCAAGCTGTTCACCCAGCTGCGCGACGGCGGCGTCTTCGTCGACAACGCGGCCGGGCTCATCGCCGACGGGATGTACGCGGCGTACTACGGCGGCAAGGCGGCCATCATGCCGGCCGGCTCGTGGGCCTACACCGAGTCGACGGCCGCCGGCACCGGCATCGACAAGAAGACGACGCTCGGCGGATTCCCGGTGCCCAGCGGCGCGACGTTCAAGAAGCCCACGGCGTACCGCGGGTTCACCGGCGTCGGCTTCATGATCACCAAGAAGGGCGCCGAGGCGGGCCACATCGACAACGTCAAGAAGCTGGTCACGAAGTTCTACGCCGACACCGCGGTGGGCGACTTCGTCAAGGACTCGGGCATCCTGCCGCCGACCACCGGCGACTTCGGCTCCTACGCGACCAACCCGCTGCTGTCGCAGTCGCTCGGGCTCGACAACAGCGTCGACTACGCGGTGCTGCCGGACGTGTGGATCGGCTCCGCCTCCGACCGAATCATCCAGGTCCTCACCGGGGCCTACGGCAAGTCGACGCCGCAGCAGGTCTGCGCCGGCCTCGACACCGCAACCAAGGGCTGACCAGGCACGGCCGGGGGCCGCACCAACGGCCCCCGGCCGACGGCATAAGGAACTGCAACGATGTCATCGACCAGCGTCCTGCCGCGCGCCACCGCGCTGCACGCCGCCGCGCCCAGGAAACGGCGGAACCAACGCGTCCTGTGGCTCACCGTCCCGTCCCTGGTGTGGTTCGCCGTGTTCTGCGTCGGCCCGCTCGCCGCGATGTTCGTCATCGCCACGCTGCGGTGGAAGGGACTGCTGTACGAGCCGTCGTACGTCGGCACCGAGAACATCGGGCGCGTGCTGGACGACCCGGCGTTCTACGACGCCCTGCGCAACAGCGCGGTGCAGGTCGCCGTCGTCATCCCGGTCATGATCCCCCTCGCGTTCATGCTGGGGTACCACCTCAGCACCAAGCCGCGCGGATACCGCATCCTGTCGATCCTGTACTTCTCCCCCGGCCTCATCTCGATCTCCGTCACCGGCATGATCTTCTACGGCGTGCTGTCCCCGGACGGCGGCGTCAACGGCGCGCTGCGCGCGATCGGCCTCGACTCGCTGGTCACGCCCTGGCTCGCCGACCCGGCCACCGCCCTGCCCAGCCTCATCGCCATCGACCTGTGGCGCGGCGTCGGCTGGACCGCGGTGCTGTTCGCCGCCCGGCTGGCCAGCCTGCCCGCCGACGTGGTCGAGGCGGCCCGCATCGACGGCGCCGGGCGCCTGCGCATCATCTGGCAGATCGCGTTCCCGATGGTCAAGGACTACGTGCGGACGCTGACGATGCTGCAGTACCTCTGGACGCTGTTCACCTCCGCCGCCCTCATCCTGCTGCTGACCAAGGGCGGCCCCGGCACGTCCTCGACGACCCTGTCCTACCTGGTGTACGCCAAGGCGTTCGCCCAGCGCGACCTCGGCTACAGCCAGGTGGTCGGCGTGGTGCTGCTCGTCCTCGGCGTCGCCGGCATGCTCCTCGTCCGAGCGCTGCTGCGCAGCTCAATGGAGAACACCCGATGACCGCACACAAACAGCGAGGGTCGCTCGCGACCGTCCTGTCGTGGCTGTACGCGCTGCTGCTCGCGCTGCCGCTGTACTACCTCGCCGTCAGCTCCCTCAAGACCAACGTCGAGATCTTCACGCGGCCGTTCGCGCCGCCGGCGCACTGGCTGTGGGGCAACTTCGCCACCGCCTGGCGCACCGCGGGTCTCGGCCAGGCGCTGCTGAACTCGCTGCTCATCTCGGCCGTCGCGATCGTGCTGACGCTCGTGCTCGCCGTGCCGGCGGCCTACGCCCTGGCCCGCTGCGACAACCGGCTCGCCCGGGTCATCACCGGCGCCTTCTCGGCCGGCTTCCTCGTCCCGCCGTTCGCCGCGCTGATCCCCACGGTGATCCTGGCGATCCGGATGGACCTGTTCTACACCCGCGAGTTCCAGATGCTGTTCCTGCCGGCCAGCGCGCTGCCGCTGTCGGTGCTGCTGCTGACCCAGTTCATGCGCACGGTACCGCGGGCGCTCATCGAGTCGGCCGCGCTGGACGGCGCCGGGCACCGGCGGCTGCTGTTCAGCGTGTTCATCCCGATCGCGATGCCGGGCCTGGTGAGCGTGACGATCCTGCAGCTGCTGACCTTCTGGAACGAGTACCTGTTCTCGCTCACCATCACCGGTACCGGGCCGGACGTGCGCACCGTCCAGGTCGCCCTCCCGACGCTCGTCTCCGATGCCACCAACTTCGGCGTGCTCACCGCCGGAACCGTGCTCACGCTGCTTCCTGTCTACGTCGCGTACTCGCTGTCGAGCCGCCGCATGCAGGAGGCACTCACCGCAGGGGCGGTCAAGGGATGACACTGACCACGCAGGCCTCCACGGCCGGGCTTACCCGCCACGACCTCGGCGGCGCCTGGGAGCTCACCTGGTCCGGCGGGCCGGCCGGCGTCCCGGACGCGGTGCGCGACGCGGTCGTCCCCGCGCAGGTGCCCGGCGAGGTGCACACCGCGCTGCTGGCCGCCGGCCTCATCGCCGACCCCGACGCCGGCTGGGGCGAGGAGGGGCAGCTGTGGGTGGGCCGCTCCCGCTGGACGTACCGCCGCCACGTCCACTGGTCGCCGGCGCCCGGCGCACGCACCGACCTCGTCTGCGACGGGCTCGACACGTTCGCCGAGGTGTACGTCAACGGGCGGCTGGTCGGGACGGGCCGGGACCAGCACCTGGTGTACCGCTGGAAGGTCGACGACGCCCTGCGCCCCGGCGGCAACGTGATCGAGGTCCGCTTCGCCTCGGCCTGGGACGCCGCCCACGAGCACGAGCGCGCCCACGGCCCGCTGCCGAGCCCTTACGACGAGCCGTACGCCCACGTGCGCAAGGCCGCCGCGAACTTCGGCTGGGACTGGGGCCCGCACTTCGTGACCGCCGGGATCTGGCGGGACATCCGCCTCGAGACGTACACCGGCCGCATCGAACACGTCCGGCCCCTCGTGCGCCTGGACACCCACGGCACCGCCCGGGTCACCGCGCACGTGCGCGTCGACGCCCCGCCCGGCGCCCGCGTCCGCGCCGAGCTGCTCGACCCCGCGGGCGTGCCAGCGGCCGGCGGCACGAGCCTGATCGAGGACGGCGAGGCGGCGATCACACTGCTCGTCGCCGAGCCGCAGCTGTGGTGGCCGGTCGGGCTGGGCGGGCAGCCGCGGTACGGGCTGCAGGTGGAGCTGGAGCATGACGGCACGGTCCTCGACGCCGCGAGCGCCAGCATCGGCCTGCGCAGCGTCGAGCTCGACGAGTCGCCGGACGCGCTCGGCACCCGCTGGGCGATCGTGGTCAACGGGCGGCCGGTGCGCGTGCGGGGGTACAACTGGATCCCCGACGACACCCTGTCCAGCCGCGCGACGCCTGAGCGGGTCGCGGCACGCATCGACCAGGCCCTGGCCGGCAACGCCAACCTGCTGCGCGTCTGGGGCGGCGGCCACTTCGTCACCGAGGCCTTCCTGGACGCGTGCGACGAGCGCGGCATCATGGTGTGGCACGACTTCCTCTTCGCCTGCGCCGCCTACTGCGAGGACGAGGAGATGACCGCGCTCGTCACCGCCGAGGCCGAGCAGGCCGTGGCCCGCATGTCGGCCCACCCGAGCCTGGTGCTGTGGTGCGGCGGCAACGAGACCGTGCTGGGCCGCCGGCACTGGGGCTGGACCGACCAGATCGGCGAGCGCGCCTGGGGCGCCGGGTTCTATCTCGACGTCCTGCCGAAGGTGCTGGCCCGGCTCGACCCGACCCGCCCGTACGTGCCGAACTCTCCGTGGTCGGGCTCCATCGAGCGCGACCCGGTGGCCGACACCCACGGCCCGAGCCACCTGTGGGACGCCTGGAACGAGGCCGACTACGTGCACTACCGCGACCACGACCCGTCGTTCGTCGCCGAGATGGGCTGGTGCGGCCCGGCCGCGTGGACGACGCTGCAGCGGGTGCTGGACGGCGAGACCCCCGGACCCGCCTCCCCGCTGACCCGCCACCACCTGCGCGCCATCGACGGCATGCACAAGCTCACCCGCGGCCTGCAGCCGCACGTCCCCACCCCGGCCGACGGCCCCGACTGGCACTTCGCCACCCAGGTCGTCCAGGCCCGCGCGGTCGCCGCCGGCGTCGAGTGGCTGCGCTCCCGCGAGCGCTGCGGCGGCGTCGTCGTGTGGCAGCTCAACGACTGCTGGCCGGCGATCAGCTGGTCGGCGGTGGATGTCGCGGGCATCGAGAAGCCGCTGTGGCACGCCCTGCGCCGCGCGTTCGCCCCGCGGCTGGCCACGATCCAGCCGGCGGCCCCCGGCCCGACCCACGACCCGACCGGCCCGGACGGCCTCGTGCTCGTCCTCGTCAACGACGGCGTCACCGCGTGGCGCCCCGACGTGCTCGTCCGCCGGGTCGGCCCCGACGGCCGCGAGCTGGCCCGGGCCCGCCTGCGGCCCGAGTGCCCGCCCGGCGCGGTGACCCGCCTCGCGGTCGGCCCGCAGGTCGGCCGCCCGGAGGACCCGGCGGCCGAGCTCCTCGTCGTGGACGCGGACCGGTCGCGGGCGACCTGGGTGTACCGCCCGGACCGCGACCGCACGCCCCCGCCACCCCAGCGCCGCGTCGACCTGGCGGTGCTGGACGGCCGCCTGCACGTGGGCGTCACGGCGGCCACGATCCTGCGCGACGTGTGTGTCTTCGCCGACCGCCTGGCCGCCGCCCTCGGCACGGCCCCAGCGGGCCTGGTGGTCGACGACGCGCTCGTCACGCTGCTGCCCGGCGAGCGCCACGTCTTCCACGTGGCCCGCCGCGACGGCCGCCCGCTGCCCCCGACGGCGGCCACGGCGATCCCGTCCCCGCTACTCGGCGAGGTGGTGCGCTCCTTCGACGAGCTCACCACCTGACCGGCGGGTCGGCAATCCTTGCCGCTGCGGCAGCGCTCGATCGTCGTCGCGTACGGCCATCAGCCGGCGCCGGCGACGATCGAGCCTCGATGACCCGTGCGAACCGTGGCTGCGCCGTCGCCGGGGGAACACCATCAGATGCCATGCCCGGTGGAGCCGCTTCGATGCTGTAGAGCGCGCCGCCGGCCGAGGTGATCGAGCTGATCGTGTCGAACTGCGCGCTGCCCGAGACCCCGTCGCCACGGCCCCGGGCGGCGCCACCGGCGATCAGGTGCCAATCGCCGGCGTTCAGCGGTGCTGGGACTCTCGTTGTCACTGGATGCGGTGGCGGTCAGGTCGCCTGGTAGGTCCGGAAGAGGTCGGCGAAGAACGCTTGCAGGACGGGTAGGGCGCTTTCCTGGCTGGCAAGTCGTGCGCTATCGGCGGCATGAGCGGTGGCCGCGAGGCGCCCTGTTGTGTCCCCAGCGCAGCTGGGAGGAACTCGGTGGGAGGGATTCCCTTGACACTTTCCTGCGCGGGACATAGCGTGCCGTCAAATTAGCAGGAAACTTAACAGTTTCGCTGGAGGATGCCGTGCACCGTTCCCCGCGCAACCTGCTGCTCGCTTCCGCCGTGGCCGTCGCGACCGCTGCCACCGGCGCCGTCTGCCTGCTGGCGGCCTCCCCGGCCAGCGCCGCGGTGAGCCTCTCCGACGTCGTACCCGCGCCAGTGTCGGCGCAGCCCGTGGCCGGCGTGACCTACACACTTCCGTCGGACGCCGCGATCCAGGCCGCGGCCGGCGCCGTCGACGTCGGCAACTACCTCGCCGGCATCCTCCGCCCGTCGACCGGCTACGCGCTGCCGGTCTCCACCACGACCGGCACGCCGACGAGCGGCATCGCGCTGCTGCTGTCCGGCGCCGACCCGAGCGTGGGCACCGAGGGCTACCAGCTCGACGTGACCGCCGCCGCCGTCACGCTCCGCGCGCAGACCGCGGCCGGGCTGTTCCACGGGGTGCAGACGCTGCGGCAGCTGCTGCCGGCGACGGTCGAGGCACAGACCGTCCAGAGTGGACCATGGACGGTCACCGGCGGCCGGATCGTCGACTACCCGCGATACGGGTACCGCGGCGCGATGCTCGACGTGTCGCGGCACTTCTTCGCCCCCGACGTGGTGAAGCGGTACATCGACGAGATCGCGCAGTACAAGGTCAATATCTTGCACCTGCACCTCTCCGACGACCAGGGCTGGCGCATCGTGATCGACGCCTGGCCGCAGCTGGCGGCCGTGGGCGGCAGCACCCAGGTGGGCGGCGGCGCGGGCGGCTACTACACCAAGGCACAGTACTCCGACCTGGTGTCCTACGCGGCGTCGCGGCAGATCACCATCGTGCCCGAGATCGACATGCCCGGCCACGTCAACGCCGCGCTCGCCTCCTACGCCCAGCTCAACTGCAACAACACCGCCCCGCCGCTCTACACCGGCACCAACGTCGGCTTCAGCTCGCTGTGCGTGAGCAAGGAGGTCACGTACACGTTCGTGCAGCAGGTGCTCAACGAGCTCGCCGCCATCACCCCCGGGCCGTATCTGCACATCGGCGGTGACGAGGCGTCGAGCACGCCCGCGGCGGACTACACCACGTTCATGAACCGCGTGCAGCCCTTCGTCGGCGCGGCCGGCAAGACCGTCATCGGCTGGCACCAGATCGGGAAGGCCGACCACACGACGAACCGTGTCGCGCAGTACTGGGGAACGTCCACATCGGACGCGGACCTGAGCGCAGCGGTGAGCAAGGGCGACAAGATCCTGCTGTCGCCGGCGAACAAGGCGTACCTCGACATGAAGTACACCAACTCGACCCCGCTCGGCCAGACGTGGGCCGGCCTGATCGAGGTGCAGACCGCCTACAACTGGGACCCGGGTGCCTACCTCTCCGGCGTGCCGGCCAGCGCGATCCTCGGCGTCGAGGCTCCACTGTGGACCGAGACGCTCACCAAGCTGGCCGACATCGAGTTCATGGCGTTCCCGCGGCTGCCGGCGCTCGCCGAGCTGGCGTGGTCGCCGCAGTCGGCACGCAACTGGGACACGTTCAAGGTGCGGCTCGGCGCGCAGGGTCCACGGTGGACGATGATGGGGATCAACTACTACAGCTCGCCGCAGGTCCCGTGGGGCACGCAGCAGACGACGCGCAGCGCGTACACCCAGATCCAGGCGGAGAGCTTCACCAGCCAGTCCGGCACCCAGACCGAGACCACCACTGACACCGGCGGCGGCCAGGACGTCGGCTACATCGCACCCGGCGACTGGCTCGCCTACACCAACGTCGACTTCGGCACGGCCTCGCCGGCCTCGGTCACGACGCGGCTGGCCTCCGGCGCATCTAGCGGCACCATCCAGTACCGCCTGGACTCCACCACCGGCCCGATCATCGCCAGCGTCCCCGTCACCTCCACCGGCGGCTGGCAGACCTGGACCAGCACCACCACCAACCTGACCGGCACAGCCACCGGCGTCCACACCCTGTACCTCACATTCACCGGCACCGCGGGCACCGACTTCGTCAACCTCAACTGGCTACAGTTCAACGCCGGCGGCACGCTGCCCAACGCGTACAGCATCCGGCAGGCGGAGAGCTTCACCAGCCAGTCCGGCACCCAGACCGAGACCACCACCGACACCGGCGGCGGCCAGAACGTCGGCTACATCACACCCGGCGACTGGCTCGCCTACACCAACGTCGACTTCGGCACGGCCTCCCCGGCCACCGTCACGACCCGGCTGGCCTCCGGCGCATCCAGCGGCACCATCCAGTACCGCCTGGACTCCACCACCGGCCCGATCATCGCCAGCGTCCCCGTCACCTCCACCGGCGGCTGGCAGACCTGGACCAGCACCACCACCAACCTGACCGGCACAGCCACCGGCGTCCACACCCTGTACCTCACATTCACCGGCACGGCAGGCACCGACTTCGTCAACCTCAACTGGTTCCAGTTCAACCGGTAGCGCCTGCTTCACGCCGTGCGGCCCGGCCTGCTTGCGACCAGGATGTCGCGCTGGATGGGCTGGTCCACGCGGTGGCAGAAGGCGTCGTACGGTAAGTCGTCGAGCACCTCGAGGCCGGCGGCGGCGAGCACGCCGCCGGCCTCCTCTCGCCGTCGCATGTTCGGCTGGCTGGGTGGCAGCGTGGGCGCGACGACCTCGAACGCCCCCTCGGCCGCGGGCCAGTCGTAGTCCTCGATGCCGTTGAGTTCAGGCGCTGGCGGCGGTGATGTGCAACGGGTCGTCGAGGAAGGCGGCGAAGCCGAGCTCTGCGGCTCCCAGCAGGGCCGCGTTCTGGCCGAGGATCCCGGGCCGCAGGTCTGTCTGCCGTCGGGTGTCAGGCGTGCTGTGATGGGCGATCCTCGCATGTACCTGTTCTGCGGCGCCGGCGTATAGGTAGCGCAGCGTGCCGTCGAGGATGACGACCTGCGGGCGGACGAGGGTGATCAGATTGGCGATGGCGATGCCGAGCCAGTCGCCGGCGATGGCGAGAGCTTCCGCCGCCGTTTCGTCGCCTGCCGCAGCGTCGCGCACCATCGCCAGGACAGCGTCGCGATGGCCGACCTCGGGGTCACGTCCCGCGGCCGCCAGCAGGGCGTCTCGTCCGAGTTTGGTGTCGAGGCAACCGAGTGAGCCGCACGAGCATGGTCGTCCGTGCTGTGGGTCGACCAGCATATGACCGATGGCGGGCGTCTGTCCGTCGTGGCGTCCGAGGTTCGCGCCGTCAACAACGATGCCGCCGTCCACGCGGTCGCCGCCCTGCAGGTAGACGACGTCGCGGAAGCCGGCCCCGGCGCCTCGTTCTCGCTCGGCGACGGCGGCCAGCTGGGCCCGGCGACCGACAGCGACCGGTCGTCCCAGCAGGCGTTGCAGGTCGGCCCCAATGGTCGTGGGTTCTGCGCCGAGCGCGGCTCCCGCTCCTACGCACGCGGAGCCCGGTGTGGCTGACTGCTGTATCTGCTGGCTGAGTTCCGCAAGGACGTCACGCATGTCCCGGCTGGAGGGGTGCGTGGGCGTGTCGGCTTCGCGGCGGTCCAGGAGTTGCCCGCCGAGGCCGACTCGGGCGGCTACCGGCCGGTCTGTTCCGATGTCGAAGGCCAGGACGTGGGCACGCTCCGGTCGCGGGCGGACGAGCAGCGATGGGCGCCCAGCCCCTGAGCGGGCGGCCGCAGGCTGGTGCTCGAGTAGGCCCGCGGCGGCAAGTTCCCTAGTCAGCGCCATGATCGTGCTGCGGTTGACGCCCATGTGGCGGGCCAGAGCAGCCCGGGACATCGGACCGCTGCGATGCACGTGCTTGAGCAGGGTGCCCAGGCTCGGCCGGGATCGGCTCATGCTCGCCGGCCGTCGGACTCGGGCTGCGGCCAGGTGGCGCCGACCACCTGGGCCGTCTCCGCCGGGCCGGTGAACAGGTGGGTGTGCGACCCGAGGCGTTCAGCGGCGTGTACGTTCTCGGCGCGGTCGTCGATGAGCAGCCCACGGTCGGGGGCCAGACCGAGTTCGTGGCAGCACCAGCGGTACGCCTCCGCGTCCGGTTTCGCCCGGCCGATGCGGCAGGAGAAGGCGACGAGGTCGGTGCGTTTCGCCGACGGGGACTGGTGTCGGGCGATGACCCCGAACAGATCGAACAGGATGACGTCGGGCATGTCGGTCACACCTTGTGGACGATGGTGCCGGCGGCGGTGAGGGCGTCGGTGTGCTCGTCGTCCGCGTCGTCGGTGGTGACCACCATGCTGAACGCGGACACGGGCGCCACGAACGCCAGCGCCGTGCGGGAGAACTTGGCCGGTTCCGCGGCCACGATGACGCGGTGGGCGGCGGCGATGATCGCGCGTTTGATCGCGGCGTCGGCGAGGTCGTAGGCGGTCATCCCGGCCGCGGTCAGCCCGCAGCAGCCGAGGATCGCGGTGTCGAAGCGCAGCGCGGCCAGGGACGCCTCGGCGAGGGAGCCGGTCAGCGCGAGCTCGTCGGGGCGGGGCTCGCCGCCGGGCAGCAGCAGCCGCAGCTGCGGGGCGCCGGCCAGGGCGTTGGCCGCGTGCATGGACAGCGGCATGACCGTGAGCCGGCGCGGCGCGAGCAGGCGGGCGACCTCCAGGCAGGTGGTGCCGCTGTCGAGGACGACGGCCTCGCCGTCGGCGATCAGGCCGGCGACCGCCTCGGCGATGCGGCGCTTGGCGTCCTGGCCCTCGTGGGAGCGCACGGCGAACGGCGGCTCCTCGCCACGCAAGACGAGGCTGCGGGCACCGCCGCGGTAGCGCTCCAGCATCCCCTGGTCGGCCAGCTGCTCCAGGTCCCGGCGCACGGTCATCTCGGACGTGCCGGTCAGCTCCGCCAGCCGCGTGACGCCGACCTGGCCGGCCTGCTGGACGGCATCGAGGATCCGCCGGTGGCGGTCGCTGATCGTCATGCCGCTATTGAACACCACCGGGTCGGCGGATGCAACGTTCCGAACATGATTTCTGTTCGCTACGTTTACAGGCATGTTCGTTACTGTACGGGCGGCCCGGGCTGCCACCTTCGCCTACTTCCTCCTGTGCGGCATCGTGCAGGGGCTCTGGGTCGTGCACATCCCGACCGTGGAGCATCGGGCCGGGATCAGCCATGCGACGCTCGGGTGGCTGTTGCTCCTGCTCGGCGGCGGCGCCTTCCTCGGCATGCAGGTGATGGGCCCCCTCGCGGACCGGTTCGGCGCCCGCCGGGTGGTGCCGGCCGGCGGCGTCTTCCTCAGCGCCGCGCTCGTCCTGCCCGCGCTGGCGGCCGACGCCCGGACACTGGGTGTGGCGCTGTTCGTGCTCGGGCTCGCGCACGGCTGCCTGGACGTGGGCATGAACGCCCACGCCGTCCAGGTCGAGGCCGCCTACCGGCGACCCGTCATGTCGGCCTTCCACGCCATGTTCTCCATCGGCGGGGTCCTCGCCGCCCTGCTCGCAGCCCGCACGCTCAGCTGGGGCTGGAGCGCCGGCACGACCATGACGGCGGTCGCGGCCGCCGGGGCGATCCTGTCCCTGACCTCCGCCACCGGTCTGCTGCCCCGCGCCGCGCCCACGACCGTTGCACGGCCCGCCACCAAGCCCGGCCGCCGCTCGACCCCGCTGCGGATCTGGCTCCTTGCCGCGCTCGCCCTGATGCTCATGCTCGGCGAGGGCGCGGCCGCCGACTGGAGCGCCCTGGCGATGCGCGACGTCCTGGACGCCGACCCGTCCACCGCCGCCCTCGCCTACGGCGCCTTCTCCACCGCCATGACCGCCGGCCGGCTGCTCATCGACCGCATCGCCGCCCGCGTCGGCCCTGCCGCCGTACTGCGCTGGGGCTCCGCACTCGCCGCGCTCGCCATGGCCCTGGTCGTCTGCTCGCCGTCGATCCCCGTCGCACTCGCCGGATGGACCCTCTTCGGCGCCGGATTGGCCGGCACTATCCCGCAGCTGTTCAGCGCCGCCGGGCATACCGACCCCGCGGCCGCCGCCACCAACGTCTCCCGCGTCGCCGGCCTCGGCTACCTGGGCATGCTCGCCGGGCCCGCCATCATCGGCGCCCTCACACATATCGCGCCGCTCAACATCACCCTCATGCTCCCGCTCGCCTTCTGCATCGTCGCCGCCCTCACCGCTCCGGCGGTGCGAACCAGTCGCAGGGCGGAAGCCGCCGAGACGGCGAGCGTGTAACCACCTCGTGATGGCTCGTGGCGGGACCTCTGCCCGAATCCCGCCCAGACAAGATCAACTAAACCAAGACTGGACGCGGTAGATCGACTGACCTCTCTACGGCGGCGACTGAAGCTGCGCCGGGACCTGCAGGCCCGCGGCCTGGGCTATGTGCTGGCTGCGGCGCGGCCCGCAACCACCGCGTCACCACCAGCCCAGCCCGCGGTCCACACCGCGCCGACCAGGTCGCCGTCATTCGTGGCGGCGACATTCCAGATGACCGTCTGCGTCGAGTTGCCGTCGACGACCGCCGCCGAGTCCTGCGAGGTGAGCAGGAAACCCGTTATGCCCGGCGGTGCGGAACCGTCCGGCGCAGGTGTCGCGCCGGACGGTTCCGGGCGGTCAGCGGACCGGAACCTGACCGGCCCGCAGGACGCCGAACGGGTCGTACCGGCGGGCCAGTTCGGACAACCGGGCCAGCGTCGCCGGGTCGTACGAGCGGGCCAGGCGCTCGGCACCGGTGCCCGCGGACAGGTTCGGCAGGGCACCGCCGGTCGCCCACGGCGCGAGCGCGGCCCGGACCGCGTCGCCGTGCGCCACGAGCGCGTCCCGGACCGGCGGCGCCGGCACCCCGATCGTGAGCAGCGTGTAGGCGGCGTCGCGGTGGCTGAGTGCGCTCGGGTGGTGGGGCTCCCGGGCGAACGCGCCGCCGAGTTGGCGCAGCTCGACGATCACCTGCGGGGAGCCGGCCTGCGGCCCGGCCACGGCGAGCAGCGCGTCGACCGCCTCAGCCGGCAGCTCGCGCAGCAGGTCGGTCGCCTCGTACGAGGGCATCGGGTTCACCGGATCGGCGTGCACCATGCCGATCGCCGGGTACGGGATGACGCCGACCCCGTCGAGCACCGGCTCTGCGACGGCCCGCATCGGCGCGAGCCGGGCCGCGCCCTCGTCGGCGGCGCCGGTCCACACGAACCGGACGGCGACGGTGTACCGGCCGGCGAGCGGCTCCGGCACGCCCGGCATCGGCGGTAGCTGCAGCAGCGCGATCGACGTGGTGGCCTGTTCCGGCAGTCCTACGCACCACTGCCGCCACGCGTGCAGGACGGCCGCGGTGTCGTCAGCAGCGAAGTACAGCGCCCCGCCGTAGACCTCCCGCAGCGGCACGAGATCGAACTCCAGCGCGGTGACGATACCGAGCGCACCCTTGCCGCCACGCAGGCCCCAGAAGAGGTCCGGCTCCTGCTCGGCGGTGACGCGGTGCAGGGTGCCGTCGCCGGTGACCACCTCGAACGCGCGGACCCGGTCGGAGGCGGCGCCGTAGGTGCGCACAACGGGCCCGATGCCGCCTCCCGTGGTGTACCCGACAACGCCGACATTCGGTGCGGAGCCGCACAGCGGTGCCAGACCGTGCGGCGCCGCGGCGTCGAGGACCTGCTGCCAACGAACCCCGGCCCCGACGCGGGCCCAGCCGTCGGGGTGTACGACGCATTCGTCGAGCCGACCCGTGTGGACCAGCAACGCGCCGTCGAGGGCGTCGGCGATGCCGTGGCCGGTGGCCTGGACCGCGACCGGCAGACCGGCCTCGGCAGCGAACCGGACGGCCTCGATCACATCCTGCGCATTGCGTGCCTCCACCACCGCGGCCGGGGTAGCGGAGACGGCGACGTTCCACGGCGTGCTCAGCTGCGCGTAGCGCGGGTCGCCGGGCAGGGCGACCGCGCCGGTCAGGCGGCGGCGTAGCTGGTCGAACCGGGGCGTCAGGGCGGACGCGGATGAGGCGGCTGTCGCGGACATGGTGTGCCTTTCGGGAGGTCGCCGTGTTGACACGCACACCCTGACCGCGGGCGCTCCAGCACCGCCGGTGCGACACTTGAGCGCCGGTTGGACCGCGCTTGGACGCCGCCGGCAGGCATGCCCAGCGCGCCCGCGGCCGTCACACCGGTCGCGGGCCGCCGCCGGCCGTCGTACCCGTGCCGCCGGCCTGCCGGGCCAGCTCGACCTGCCATCCGGAGCCGACCTGCTCGCCAGCGCGAGCAGCGTCCGACCAATGTGCGGCCGCGGCGGCGGGATCACCCTGCGCCGCGGCGAGACGGGCGAGCACAGCGTCGTAGGAACCCCAGCAGGACGTGGCGGTGCCGACGACGATCTGCCGGCCCCGGTACGGCAGCAGCTCCCGGTAAGCCGCGGCGAGGTCGCCGTCGAGCGCCAGCGCCAGCCAGCCGCGCACGGCGAGGAACGAATCGGTGGTCCAGTCCTGCGGCGTCACCTCCGGCCACCGGCGACGCAGCCGGCGGGCCTCGTCCCGGTCGCCGGCCTCGGCGACGGCGAGCACGGCGACCGCCTGCAGCAGCGGCACGTCGAGGTCGCCGCCGTCGACAAGCAGGTCCAGTACGTCCGCGAGCCGGCCGTCCCGGCGGCGGAACGTGAACTCGTGCAGTGCCCGGCAGCACTGTGCGCCCCACATGCTCGTGGCCCGGTAGTGGTCGTGCGCCTGCGCGGCGAGCTGCTCCGCCTCGTCCCAGGCACCGGTGAGCATGGCCCGGCCGGTCTCCTGATACAGCAGGTGCGGACGAACCTCCGGACCGGTGAGCCGCGCGCCCAGCCGGGTGGCGGCGGCCAGGTCGGCGGCGAACCCCGCGGCGTCACCGAGGTGCAACCGCAGCGGCCCGCGGTGCAGCCGGGCGAAGAACTCCGTCCGCAGCGGCAGTTCCCGGCCGCTGAGCGCGATCGCCTCGTCGGCGGCCGCCATCCGCCGGGTAACCCGGTCCGGCAGGCCCCAGGCGACCAGCCCGTAGTTGTTCAGCGTCCGGCCGAGCAGCGCGGGGTCGCCGATCCGGCGGGAGAGCTCGACCGCGCGGATTGCGTACTCGACGCCCTCCCCGCGGCGGTCGCTGTAGGCCAGCTCGACCCCCAGCGCGCCGAGCAGCCGGGCCAGCAGCGTCGGGTCCGCCTCGCCGGCCCGGCCCACGAGCGTCTCGAGCAGCCCGACCAGCCCTTCATCGACGTAGCCGTACGGCCGCCAGTTCCACAACGTCACACCGCCCCAGACGCTCGCGGCCTCGGCGAGGCGGTCGTGGTCATCGAGCTGCCGGGCGATCGCGAGCGCCTCGGCCACCACGTCATGAGCCTCCTGCAGCCGGCCGCTGCGCAGCAGGTCCTCGGCGAGCGCGACGAGCAGGTCGTGGCGGTCACCGGCCGCGCCGGCGCCGAGCAGCGACAACGCCCGGCGGGTGTGGGCCGCCGCCTCGCTGTGCGCCAGGCGACTCCGGGCCGCTGCCGCCGCCGCTGCCGTGTACCGCCGGGCGGGTGCGGTACCGAGCACCGGCACGGCGTGGAACGAGTGGTGCGCGAGCCGCTCGACGTCGACCGGCCGTCCGCCGGCCCGGTTCTCCAGGACGCCGGCGACGACGGCGTGCAGCCGGGCGGCCTGGACCCTGCTGAGCCCGGCGACCAGCGTCTCCCGGACCAGGGCGTGACTGAAGCGCCACTGCCAGGTCACGTCGTCCTCCAGCAGTACCCGGCTCGCCACCGCCGGCTCCAGAAGGGTGATCACCTGCTCGGCGCCCATCTCGGCGGACGCCTCCAGCAGCGGCAGGTCGACGTCCCGGCCGACCACCGCGGCCAGCCGCAGCAGCTCGACCGTCGCCTCCGGCAGCCGGGCCAGCCGTCGCTGCAGCACGTCGCGAACCGACGGCGGCAGCGGCACCCCCGCCACGTCGAGTTGCCGTTCGCTGCGCAACAACTCGACGAGCTCCACGACGAAGAACGGGTTGCCGTCCGTACGCGCGTGGACCTCCTTGACCAGCGTGTCGTGCGGCAGGCCGGCGCCGCTGTCCGGCCCGTCGCCGAAGCGCGCGGCGATGAGGTCCGCCACATCGCCCTCGCCGAGGCCGCCGAGCTGCAGCCGTTGCGCCCGCGGTGCCCGGGCCAGCGCGGTGAGGCACTCGACGACCACCGGCGCGAGCTCCTCACCGATGGTCCGGACCGTCGCGACGACCAGGACGCGCATGTCGTCGAGATGCCGGCCGAGCAGGGCGAGCAGGTGCAGGGAGGTCGCGTCCGCGGCCTGCACGTCGTCGAGGACGACGAGCAGTGGTGCCTGCGCCGCGGACTCGGCGAGCCGCCGCCGCAGATCCTGGAACAGGGCGAACGCCGACTGGTCCGGGTCGCTGTCGACGGGTGCGGTGAGGACCCCGCCGCCGAGCCGGTCGAGGACCTGGCTCCACGGCCACAGCGCCGGCACCCCGGCGTCGTCGGCGCACCGGCTCCACACGGTCCGCCACCCCTGGGCGCCGGCGAGTGCCGCCGCCGCCTCGGCGAGCCGCGTCTTGCCGATGCCGGCCTCTCCCTCCAGGACCACCACCGCACCGTTGCCGCGGGTCACGTCGCCGAGCGCCGCGCGCAGCCGCGCCCGTTCGCCGCGCCGCCCGACCAGGGCACGCCCGTCGGGCTCATCCGGCGTCGCCGCCGCGGGCCTTTCGGGCTTCCGATGCGGTGGTACCGCGACGAGTGCGACATCCTGGCGCAGCACGGCCTGTTCGAGAGCGCGCAGCTCCGGTCCGGGATCGATGCCGAGTTCGTCACGCAGCGTGCGGGCGCAGAGCCGGAAGCTGTCGAGCGCGTCGGCCTGCCGCCCGCTGCGGTACAGCGCCTCCACAAGCCGGGCCCACAGCCGTTCCCGCAGCGGGTACGCGGTGACGAGCTGCTCCAGATCGGCGACGGCCTCATCGGCGCGGCCGAGCCTGATCCGGGCCACGGCCTGCCGTTCCCGTGCCAGCAAGTGCAGCTCGGCGAGGCGGGCCCGTTCCGCCGTGACGGTGACATCGTCGGGGAGGTCCGCCAGCGGCTCGCCGCGCCACAGGGCTACGGCCTCACTCAGCAGCCCCTCCGCCTGGGCCGGCTCGTCCTCGTCGAGGCGCCGGCCGCCCTCCTCGACGAGGACGGGGAGCCGCAGCAGATCGACCTCTGCCGGGTCAGCGGCGATGAGGTACCCCGGGGCCCGGTTGACGATCGACGACACGCCCCCTGCAGCCCGGCCCGGGTCGAGCAGGCGGCGCAGGTTCGACACATACGACTGGACAGTGCCGGTCGCCGAAGTGGGCGGGGCGTCCCCCCAAAGCGTGTCGAGGATCCGGTAGATCGGCACCACCCGGCCGGCGTCGGCGAGCAGCAGGGTCAGCAGGGTACGCAGCTTCGCGCTGCCCACATCCAGCCGATCCCCGTCGGCGGTGCGGACCTCGAGCGGGCCGAGCACGCGGAAGCGCATCTACTAAAGGTAGACAGGCCGCGCCCGCGGGCTACAGGCGCGTCACGCTGCGAGCGCAACCGGCACCACCATGCTCCTGCCCGGCAGCCACCTCGCCCCCGAGTCCATCACCATCCCCAGCCGGACACATCGACCCACCCGCCGCGATCACCCCCGGACACCTGGCAGCACGACGTCATACTGTTCGAAAACCGCACCTGGCACCCCACCAGCCTCAACACCTCCGGACAACCACGCATCGCCCTGATGCTCCAATACGGCTACCGCTGGCTGGCACCCGTCGACGACACCGACACCAGCCTGCTCACCGACACCCGCCTCACCGACATCCAGCGGCAAATACTCGGCGCGCCCAACCGAGCCACCGACGGATCACTGACCAAAGGCGGCGGCCCCGACGCCATCCGCACCTGGTGGCGCACCATCAGCACCGCAACCTGCTGGCCACCGACCCCGGCGACATCCCCCGCCCGGCCGGCGGCCTGCGCCGCGTCACCGTCGGTGCCGGGGTCGCGGTAGCCGGCACGCAGGTCGGGTACCCGCTGCAGTGGGACCTGCGCGACGGCCGCCGTTTGGCCAGTACCGCCGCCCATGACGGGTACCCGGCATCGCGATCAGCACCGACGGGCCGCCGCTCCTGCTCAGCTTCGGCGCGGGAGAAAGCAGCTCGACGCTATGCTTCCACGACCTCGACGGCCTGCGGCGCACCGGCCGGGCAACGTGCCCGGCGTCCTGCGCAGTGCCGGCTGGACCACCGTGGACGGTCGGCGCCGGGCCATGACCGTGGCCGAAAAGGGGCTGCTGACGCTCTGGGATCCGGCGACGGCGGAGCCGCTCGCACAGTTCCCGGGTCGCCCGCGGCCGTCTGACGTCCTGACCTTCATCGCCGGCGGCACGCTGGCCCTGGTCGGCGTGGCTCATTGGCTGCGTATTGCCGACCTGCGCGCCGGCACGGTTCCGGCGACCATTCAGACCGACTTCAAGCTCGAGGTCGACCGCATCGCCGCGTGCGGCACGCTCGCGTTCGCCACGGAGGCCGGCAGCAGCGCCGATCGCACCAACCTCTTCGAGCTCGCCGACACCCTGGAGGAGGACGCCCGGCCCCGTCTGCACTTCATCGACGTCGCCGCCGTCGACGTCAACGGCGGCCCGGTGATCGCGACCGTCGACCGCGAGGGCGGGTTCCGGATGTTCGATGCGGCCGGCGGACAGGACTATTCGGCTGCGGGTCGGGCCCCCGTCCTCTGCGTGCTCGACCGCCGGCCGGTGTCCGCCGACCCCACCACCGGCGAACTGCGCGCCCTGACCCACCCGCCTGCGCTCGAACCGGTCCTGGCCGCGACCGCCGGCGATCGGGTCGCCGCCGCCGGCGCGGACGGCACCCTCGCGGTATGGGACCCGAACGCGCTGGCGCCGCCCGTCCTGGCGCGAAGTGGCCGGACCGGACGAGCTCGCCGCGCTCGCGCTCGGCGACCTCCACGGCCGCGTTATCCTGCTGGCCGGCACCTACGACGGCGGCATCCGCTGGTTCGACGGCGCCGACCTCACTGAGCTCACCCCGCCGGGCCGCTTCGCCGAGCGCCGCGGGCCGGCCCGGCGTGGCGCCGTCACTGCCCTGCACATCACCGCCACCATGGTGATCAGCGCCGCCGCCGATACTGTCACCTGCACCGACCTCACCACCGGCGAGCCTTCCGGCCCCGCGCTGGTGCACCCCGGCCCCGTGCGGGCGGTCCTCCCGGCAATGCTCGACTCAGGCCTGGTGGTCGCGACGAGCTGTGCCGACCGCCGCCTAAGCGTCTGGGACGTCGTCACCGGCCGGACCACCCTGACGGTCAGCCTGCCGCGTACGGTCAGCCGCATCGTTTCC
>NZ_BAAARV010000035.1:1520-4839 GCF_039532525.1 Dactylosporangium salmoneum | reverse complement strand
CCGCGCAGCTGAGCGGCCGCCACGCCACCAGCGCCACCGCCGCGCTGGCCGAGCTGACCGAGCTGGCCGCGGCCCGCGGCGGCTCCGCCACCGTGAGCCTGCGCCGGAGGCTCGCGTCGTTGCGCACCGCGCCGAAACGCCCCGGCGGCCCGCCGCCCGGCACCCCGCGGCGCACCTTCTTCCCCAAGGGCAACGCGGTGCGCACGTGGACCGAGCCCGAGCGCCGCGACCCGTTGCCCCGCACCGCGACCGAACCGATCCGGGCCACAGTGGACGGTGAGCTGGCCGCCCGCGCCGCGCGCCTGGACCGCTTCGACGTCGCCGTGCTCGACGCCGCGCTGGCCCGCGTCCCCGCGCCGGCGCGCGAGCGGGCCGGCTCCGAGCAGCTGGCCGGCTGGCCCCGCGGCAGCATCCGCCCGCTCGCCGGCGCCCCCGTCATCCGCCTGTTCCTGCACTGGGTCGACCGGCACAGCGACCGCGTCGACCTCGACCTGTCCTGCGCGTTCTACAACCAGCAGTGGGCCCAGATCGGCCACTGCGACTACACCGCGCTGTTCTTCGGCGACCGCGCGGCCGTGCACTCCGGCGACCTGACGTCGGCCCCGCCGCCGCTCGGCGCGACCGAGTACCTCGACCTGCACCGCGAGCGCCTCCTGGACGAGGGCGTGGCGTGGGCCGTGCCGGTGGTGCTGAGCTACAACGACGTACCGTTCGAGGCCCTCGACGCCGCGCTCGCCGGCTTCTCCCTGCCGCAGGACGAGGGCGCCACCTTCGACGCGGCGCGGGTGCTGCAGCGCTTCTCCCTGCGCGGCGACACCCGTTCCCTGGCCCCGCTCATCCTCGACGTGCGCACCGGCGACGTGATGTGGATCGACGCCGCCCAGACCACCAGCGGCTACGCCCACAACGTGGCGACGAACGGCCCGCGCCTCGGCCGCATCGCGGCGGACCTCTGGGAGCACTTCACCGCCGGCATCCGCCCGACCCTGCTGGACCTCGCCGCCTGGCACGCCGCCGCCCGGGCCGACCGGGTGCTGGTCGCCCACCCCGACGGCACGGCGACCGCGATCCCGGCCGCCGCGCCGGCCGACGTGGTCGCGGCCGTGCGGTCCGTCGCGAGCGGCGAGGGCGGCGGCGGTACCGCGCAGATCCCCGTCCCCGGGCGCACGTTCGCGGCCACGACCGACCCGGCCCGCCTGCCCGCGGGCGCGGCCGACGGCTCGCTCGCCCTGCTGGTCGACGGCACCGCCCCGGCGCCCTGGACCCAGGTCGCGGCCCCCGAGCTGATGGCCGGGCTAACCCCGTAGGAACTCGCGCAGCCCGTCGACGACCCGGGCGACGTCGTCGTCGTTGGTGTACGGCGCCAGCCCGAGCCGCAGGCCGTGCTCGTCGTCGAGCGCGAGCCGCCGGAACGGCTCGAACGCGTAGAAGGACCCGGCGGGCGCCAGCACGTCGCGCCGGGCCAGGAACTGGAACGCGTCCCAGGTCCGCCGGCCGGGCAGGGTGAGCAGCAGCGTCGGTGTCCGCTCGGCCGCCCGCGAATGGTTCGTGGCCATCCCGGCCAGCCCGGCGTCGAGCTCGCCCAGCAGCCGCCGCTCGTGCTCCTCGACCGCCTCGAGGGAGTTCCTGAGCCGGTCCCGGCGCGTCTGCCCGGCGCCCGGCGCGATCCCGGCCAGGAAGTCGACGGCGGCGGTCGCCCCGGCCAGGATCTCGTACGGCAGCGTCCCGTGCTCGAAGCGCTCCGGCACCGCGTCGGTCGCCGGCGCCAGCTTGTCCGGCCACAGCGTCTCGAGCAGCCCGGGCGCCGCCGCGAGCACCCCGCAGTGCGGCCCCAGCAGCTTGTACGGCGAGCAGACCAGCAGGTCCGCCCCGAGCCCGGCGACGTCAACGAAGGAGTGCGCCGCGTAGTGCACGGCGTCGACGTAGAGCAGGGCGCCCGCGGCGTGCGCGAGGTCGGCGATCGCCCGCACCGGCGGCTCGGTGCCGATGAGGTTGGACGCCGCGGTGACCGCGACGACCCGCGTCCGGCCGGTGATCGCCGCCCGCGCGCTGTCCAGGTCGACCTCGCCGGTGCCGGGCTCGAAGTCGATCCAGCGCACCGTGGCGCCCGCCGCCTGCGCCGCCTGCACCCAGGGCCGCACGTTGCAGTCGTGGTCGAGGCGGCTCACCACCACCTCGTCCCCGGCTCGCCAGGTCTTCGCGATCGCCCGGGAGAGGTCGTACGTCAGCTGCGTCGCGCTGCGCCCGTGCACGACGCCGGTCGGCGGCACGCCGAGCAGGTCCCCGTACGCCTCGCGGAACTCGACGACGGCCCGGTCGGCGTTGCGCTGCGACGCCGAGGTCAGCCCCCGGTTGGACAGCGGCCCGGTGAGCGTGGCGGCGACCGCCTCCCCGACCTCGCGGGGCGTCTGCGTCCCGCCGGGGCCGTCAAAGTACGCGACCCCGTCCCGCAGGGCAGGGAAGTGCGCGCGCAGCGCCTCGACGTCGTACGCCATCCGCTCAACCTACGAAATTGTCGTACCCCCCGGCTAGCCTCAGCGCCATGAACGTCATCGACCCCGAGCTCATCCGGCGCGGACGCGTAGCGGCCGTCGCCGAGGCGGTCGATGCGCTGGACGACCCCGAGCGGGCGGCACTGGCCCGGGAGCTGCTCGCCTACGTCCGGCGGCGCTCGGACAACCACTGGCGCGGCGACGAGCTGACCGCCCTGGCGGTGGCCGCGATCGGGTCCGCGCCGAGCGCGGCGGCGGCCGCCCGCATCCTGGACCGGCCGTCGATGGGCCCCGACCGGCGCACCGCGGAGGCCGTCGCCGGCGCGGCCCGGGCCCGCGGCGACGGCTGGCTGCCGGAGCTCGCCGCCCGCCTCGCCGACCGGCGCGGCACCGACTTCGACCAGCGCCAGTGGGAGTTCGTCGCGGCGCTGGTCACCGCGGCCGGGTCGGCGCCGCCGGCGACCGACTGGTTCGTGCTGCGGTGGATGGACGACCTCGGCTTCCCGGGCGAGGAACGGCTGCGCTCGCGGCCCATCGCCGAGCGGCTGCGCCGCGACCCGTTCCTCGACACCCTGGCGCCGCTCGTCTTCACCGTCGACGGGGCCGGCGAGAAGCTGACCGTCTGGGACACCCGCCGCCCCGGCGGCCGCCAGGCCCTGATCCTCGCCCTGGCCGAGCTCGCCGCCGAGGGCCGCCTCGACCGGGCCGCCCTGCTGCGCGGCTGCGTCGGGCGGCTGCTGCACGACGCCCGCCCGGCCGCGCTGCGCGGCATCCTCGGCCTGCTGGCCGAGCTCGCGCCGGGCCCGGACGAGGCGGCCGCGCACGCC
>NZ_BAAARV010000035.1:0-1501 GCF_039532525.1 Dactylosporangium salmoneum | reverse complement strand
GCGGCTGCTCGCCGACGGGCCCGCACCGGTCGCCACCGCCGCGCAGAAGCTCCTGCGGACCGTTGCCGGCCTCGACGTCGACGCGGTGCTCGAGCCCTCCCGGGCCGTCGTGCGGCGGCCGGACAAGGGGCTCGTGCGCACCCAGCTCGGCTGGCTCGACGCGCTCGCCCGGCGGCACCCGGCCCGCGCCGCGGACATCGCCGGCGTGCTCACCCTCGCCGCCGAGCATCCCGCCGTCGAGCTGCGGGAGCGCGCGGCCGCGCTGGCCACCAAGCACGGCGCCGCGCCCGCGTCACCGGTCGTGGCCGCCGTGCCGCTCGACGACGCGCTGCCCGCCCCGGCACCCCCGGCGCCCGCACCGCCGCCGATCGGCGACCCGGACGAGCTGGCCGAGGAGATCGCCGCCTTCTACAGCGGGCGGCCCTTCACCGCGCTGCTGCCCCTGGAGCGCCTCCTCGACGGCGTCGTGCGGCTCCACTCGAGCGACCGCGAGCGCATGCAGCGCGCCGTGCGGCCAGTCGTGGAGCGGCATCGCGAGGGCATGGGCCAGCACCAGTGGGACGCGCACTGCCTGTGCGGCGCGTTCACCGGCCTGCTGCTGATGGCCGCCGGGTTGGATCCGGGGCGAAGGCTCCGGGCCGGCTGGGCCACCGAGCTGACCAAGGCCCACCGGGTCCTGAATCTGCGGGAGCCGGCCGACCGGCGGATACCGCCGCCACACCGCCTGCTGCGCGCCCGCCTCGCCGAGATCGCGGTGCACTTGCCCGGGGACGGGCTCTCGTCCCCGGGTGGGCCCTTGCCCGCGGACGGGCTGTTGTCCGCGCCGACGTCGGCCGGGGGCACGCTCGACACCGCGGCGCTGCTGGACCGGCTGGCGGCGCTAGGCGCAGCGCAGCCGTGGCCCTGGGACCTCGTCCAGGCCCTGCTGCGCGTCCCGCCCGGGCCCGACGGGGCGGCCGCCGCGCGGGCTGAGCGCCTGGCCACCCCGGCGGCGGAGCGGGTCGCTGCCCGGCTGCGGGGCGACGGCCTTCCGGCCCCGAGGTGGCTCGTCGCAACCGTCTCGCCGCGCCCGAGTGGTCCCGCCGGCCGCCACGACTACGAGCACGAGCACCTGCCGCCGGTCCGGATGCAGATCTCGACCGGCCCCGGGCCGGACGGGGCCGAGGACCACGCACTGCTCGGCTGGCTGCATCCGGAGACCGACCGCGGCACGTTCTGGCACGTGCTGTGGCCCGGGCTGCTGCCCTGGCATCGCGGGCTGACCGCGGCCTTCGCGCTGCCGGGCGTGGCCGCCACCGCCGACATGGACGTCCGCGGCGGGGCGGCGGTCCTTCCCCTGCTCGCCGAGGCGGCCGGCGACCCGGGGCCGGCGATGGCGATCGGGGTCGCGTACGGGCTGGCCGCCCGGCACGAGCAGGACCGCGTGGCCGCCGTGGACGCCCTGCTGCTGCTCGCCGGGCAGGGCGCCTTCGACGCCGAGCTGGCCGGCGTGCACCTCGGG